>JANMKS010000117.1:0-5903 GCA_031372155.1 Sphingomonas sp. | reverse complement strand
CCTGTGCAGAGATGGTGCGCGCGAAATACTTGTCCGCAATACCCTGCAGCCGGTCGGAAACATGGACGCGGAGCGCTTCACCGGTTGCGACTTGGTGTCCCGAAACACGGATGACCATCTACGTTCTCCTTCAGATACTGGCGGCGTCGAGCGACCAGAGCGGCTCGACCAATGTTGCCACAAAGATTGCGTGGCGTTCGAGTTCCGCAGATGTCGCAGCATGAAAGCGCGGCTGGCGACCGACCACGGCATACACCGGTGTCGGCATGCGCGGTGCCAGGTCGACGCTCGCGGCATTGGCAATATCGAACCCGATCTGACGGCCGCCGGTCAGCTCCACATACACTTGCGCGAGCAAGGCCGCGTCGAGCAGCGCGCCATGACGAACCCTGTGGCTGCGATCGACACCATAGCGGGTGCACAGCGCGTCGAGGCTGTGCTTTGCGCCGGGATGCCGCGCCTTGGACAAGGCCAGCGTATCGATCATGCGCGACATGGGGACATGCAGGCGACCACATTGACCGAGCTCTGCGTTCAGGAACCCGAAATCGAACATGGCATTGTGAGCGATCAGCGGCGCGTCGCCGAGAAAATCAAGAAGATCCTCGACCTGATCCTCGAACCACGGTTTATCGGCTAGGAACGCGTCGGTCAGCCCATGCACTTGCTCGGCGATGCTCGGCATGGCCATGCCGGGATTGAAATAGGCGTGGAAGGTCGCCCCTGTTTCAACGCGGTTGAACAGTTCGATGCAACCGATTTCTACAATCCGGTCGCCATGCGACGGGTCGAGACCGGTCGTTTCAGTATCGAAGACAATTTCGCGCATTGAAATGCGGTTATCGACCTTCGCGGGCGTTCAGACAAGCGATGACTTTGCGAACCTGATCGCGGGTTGCCTCGATTGCGGCACTCGTGTCGATGACGAAGTCCGCGTTTTCACGTTTCCGGGCGTCAGGCATTTGCAGTGCCAGAATGCGATCAAGCTTCGCCTGCGTCATGGCGGGCCGGGCAAGGACACGGCGGCGCTGAATCTCAGAAGTGGCCGATACCACGACGACCACATCGAGTTCGGCATCCCGGCCCTTTTCAAAAAGGAGCGGAATATCGAAGACGATCAGCGATGCGGACTGATTTTTTTGCAGAAAGCGCGTTCGCTCGACCGCGACGGCCGGGTGGACGATCGATTCGAGGCGGCCGAGAAGCTCCGGGCCGGCGAACACCAGATTGCCCAACTTGAGCCGATCTACGCCCGCAGCCGTCGTCACGCCGGGGAAAGCCGCTTCTATTGCGGGCACAAGGCGTCCGCCCGGACCCTGCAGCGCGTGTACGACGGCGTCGGCATCGAACACGGGTATGCCTTCGTCTTCAAACATCGCCGCCACGGTGGATTTGCCCATTCCGATCGACCCGGTAAGTCCAACTTTGATCATGCCAGCAGCAGCGATCGCAGTTCGACGTCATGCTGTCGCGGCGGAGCAACGCCAAAGAACAGTTCGAACGCTAGCGCGGCTTGCCCAACCAGCATCTCCAGCCCGTCTATGGTGGCAAGACTGCGCGCCTTTGCGGCTGACAGAAGCGGGGTCTCCAGCGGAACGTACACGATATCATAGACAACGGCGTCGGTCGGCAACGGCGACAGATCGAGATCGAGCGGAGGCTGGCCCGCCATTCCCAATTGCGTGGCGTTCACGAGCAGGGCGACAGGCCCGAGCGGCTCATCGAGCGGCGTCACATGCCCCTTCAGCCCGAAACGCGCGAGCAGAGCCGCCGCCTTTAGTGGATTGCGCGCGAGAAGCGTCACCTCCCCGACGCTGGCACGAGCGAGCGCAAACAGGATTGCGCACGCAGCGCCGCCGGTTCCGACGACGGCAACCGGTGCCGCGTCAAGCGCCATGCCGCTGATTGGCGCAAAAAATCCCGCCGCATCGGTGTTAGTCCCGGTCAGGGTATCGTCAGGACCATGCAGGACGGTGTTCATCGCGCCGATCGAACCCCGAACATCGCCCGGGTCGCTCACATGGTCCATCGCCGCCAGCTTGTGCGGGATGGTGACATTGCAGCCGCGCCATGCCGGATCCGGTTGCCTCGCCTTGAAATAGTCGGCGAGATCTGGGGTCGTCACCCGGCACGTGCGATAATCGCCGTCGAAATCAAGCTTCGCCATCCAGAATTTGTGGATGACCGGCGATTTTGAATGGGCGACCGGATCACCGATGACTTCTGCATAAGGCCGCGTCATGACGTCATCAGGCCCCGTACGCGCAGCCAGTCAAGGAGCGATATCAGCGGAAGGCCGAGCACGGTGAAATGGCACCCTTCGACCTTGCTGAAAAGCTGCGCGCCCGCGGCTTCGATCTGATAACCGCCCAGGCAGTTGGCGACAACGCTAGCATTCTTGCGAACATAGTCGGCGATGAAGTCTTCGGATAAGGCGCGAACGGTCATGCGGACCGTATCCACGTGCCGCCAGATGGGCTGCCCGTTTTCAACGGCAACGCAGGCCGCGTGCAAACGGTGAGCTCTTCCCGACAGAATGCGCAGATGTGCCGCCAGATCATTGCCCGGCTTGTCGAGCATGCTGCCGTCGTCGAGCTCGAGCGTCTGGTCGCAACCAAGTACGATATCGGAGGGTCGCGTGCGCGACACACGCGTCGCCTTCAGCTCGGCGAGCGCATCGGCGAGGTCGCGCGCAACCATGCCATCGTTGCGAAGCGAGGCCTTGACCGCGTCTTCATCGATTTGCGGAACGTCGACTTCGAACGATACTCCAGCTGAGTCCAGCATCCGCCGGCGCGTGAGACTTGCCGACGCAAGCACAAGCGTCATGCAGCAACCCGCTCGCCCGCCAGGCCGATGATGGCCGCAGCGGCTTCCTCGATCGAGCGGCGCGTCATATCGATCACAGGCCAGCCATTGTCGGCGAACATGCGTTTGGCAAAAGCCAGTTCGCGCGCGACCGCACCGGCATCGACATAATCCGTTTCGGGTGCCTGATTCAGAGAAATGAGGCGATTGCGCCGAATCTGGATCAGCCGGTCGGCGCTGGTGATCAGGCCGACGACGAGCGGGTGACGGAGCGAGTAGAGGCTTTGCGGCGGCGGCGATTCGACGACGATCGGGATGTTCGCAGTCTTGTATCCCCGATTGGCCAGATAGATCGAGGTCGGGGTTTTCGAGGTGCGGGACACTCCCGCCAGAAGGATGTCGGCCTCTTCCCAGTTTTCCCATCCAATGCCGTCGTCGTGCGCGATCGTGAACTGGATGGCATCGACGCGCGCGAAATAGGCATCGTCAAGGATATGCTGGCGTCCCGGCCGCGCCTTTGCCACCTGGCCGAGCATGGCCGAAAGGGCATCGGTCACGGGGTCGAGCGGCGCGACGGCGGGAATACCGAGTGCGCGACAACCAGCCTCCAGCCGGCGGCGCGTATCGGCGTTGACGAGGGTGAAAAGAACGAGTCCGGGATGCTGAGCAATCTCTCCCAGAATGCGCGTCAAATGCCCTTCGCCGCGGACCATGGGCCAGAAATGCTTCAGTGTCTCGACGCCGTCAAATTGTGCCAGCGCCGCTTTCGCCATCGTTTCCAGCGTTTCGCCGGTAGAGTCGGACAGGAGGTGAAGGTGCAGTCGCGCCATGGCCCCCTGTGCATAACGCTGGGGACTTTGGCTAGGCGAATCGCGCGGAGCTTTCGGGGCTCGAATTGCATCCCCGACACGCGACGATTCGCCAACCGACATGTCCACAGTGGGAAAGCAATCGGGCACGCCTGTGGATAACGGGGACGGCCGCCACGACTCCCGGCTCAGAGGCGGTTCCTGCGGAGTCAAACTGTTGGCAAGTCGGGACGGCAAGGATAAGCCCCGGACATCGCCGCTCTACATCTTTCAACAGACTCTTTCTTAATAACTCTTTAAGGATTGAAGCACTGACCGATACGCTCCCGGCCAAGCCTTTGCTCGGCGTCTTGAAAGGTGTTCGTGCAAAGCGTCCCCCTGTCTGGCTGATGCGCCAAGCGGGCCGTTACCTGCCCGAATATCGCGCGTTACGGGCGCAGAAGGGTGGCTTCCTCGAACTCGTCAACGACAGTGACGCGGCAGCGGACGTGACTCTGCAACCAATTCGGCGGTTCGGCTTCGATGGCGCCATCTTGTTCTCCGACATTCTTGTCGTTCCTCATGCCCTGGGACAGGAGCTGTGGTTCGAGGAAGGCGAGGGGCCAAGGCTGGCGCCCAAGTTGATCGACCATGCACTGGCGGGGCTTACAGCGGCGCCCGAGCGCCTGTCGTCGATCTATCAGACCGTCGCCAAGGTGAAGGCAGCATTGCCGCCCGAAACGACGCTGCTCGGCTTTGCGGGCAGTCCTTGGACCGTCGCGACCTATATGATCGCGGGTCAAGGTAGCAAGGAACAGGCCGAGGCGCGGCGCTATGCCTATCGCGATCGTGTCGCTTTCGCCGCCATCATCGACGCCATCGTCGACATGACCGTGGACTATCTGGCCCGACAGATTGAAGCCGGAGCCGACGCGGTCCAGTTGTTCGACAGTTGGGCGGGCAGCCTCAGTCCGGCGCAGTTCGATGACTGGGTTGTGGAACCCACGCTCAGGATCGTGACACAATTGCGTGCCCGGCACCCCGGGACGCCGATCATCGGCTTTCCCAAGGGTGCCGGGGGAAAGCTTATCGCTTATGCCGAAGCGACGCGGGTTGACGCGCTGGGTATCGACGAGACGGTCGATCCGGTCTGGGCAAATGCGAATTTGCCGGCCGGTCTTCCCGTGCAGGGCAATCTCGATCCGCTTGCCTTGATCGCTGGCGGGCAAGCGCTGGAAACCGCAATCGCGCATATTCTGGGCGCCTTTGCGGACCGCCCGCACGTCTTCAATCTGGGGCACGGAATCTTGCCCGACACGCCGATCGAGCATGTCGAACAGCTGCTGGCGCAGGTTCGCGCCTGATGGCATCGAGTGTCGGGTTTCTGGGCGACGCCTATCCTTGGGTAAAGTCGGCGCACATCCTGTTCGTGATTTTCTGGATCGCGGGCCTGTTCATGCTGCCACGCTTTTATGCTTATCATCAAGAAGCCGAGCGCGGGTCGGAAGAATGGAAGCGCTGGAGCGATCGGGAAAGCCGCCTAGTCAGGATCATCCTCAATCCCGCGATGCTCATGGTGTGGGCACTTGGCCTGGCACTGGTGGTCAATCTGGGCGTTGCGCGTGAAGGGTGGTTCGTTGTCAAATTCGCTTTCGTGGTGCTCCTGTCAGCGTATCACGGCTGGATGTCCGCTTACACCCGCAAGCTTGAAAGCGGTGTCGGCATGGTCAGCAACAAGACCTTGCGGCTTCTAAACGAAGTTCCCGGCCTGGTGACGGTGGTGATCGTCGTGATGGTGATCGTGCGGCCTTTTTGAAGCGTTGACTCGGGCACTATGCCAACTTAATTCATGCGTGCGCGGCCGACAGGCTCGCGTTTATCAGCGTCAGTCCTTGATCGCTGCCTCGGCCCGGAACTTATCCGGCATCCGACGTTTCCCCCGAAAGTTACCGATATGCATCTGAAAGATTTGAAGAAAAAGCCCCCGGCCGAACTCGTCGAGATGGCCGAGGAATTGGGCATCGAGGGGGCATCGACGCTGCGCAAGCAGGATCTGATGTTCGCGATCCTGAAGGTTCAGGCCGAAAACGGCGAGCAGATCATGGGTCTGGGCACGATCGAAGTGCTGCAGGACGGATTTGGTTTCCTGCGCAGCCCCGAAGCCAATTATCTTGCTGGCCCCGACGACATCTACGTGTCGCCCAATCAGGTCCGCAAGCACGGCTTGCGGACGGGCGATACGTGCGAGGGCGAAGTGCGGGGGCCGCGCGACGGTGAACGCTATTTCGCGCTTACAAAGCTGACCGC
>JANMKS010000113.1:0-5591 GCA_031372155.1 Sphingomonas sp. | reverse complement strand
GCATGATCATGACCGTGAACCAGCTCGAGGAAGCGCGCCGCGCGCTCGGCGCACCGCTTTTCGCGGACCTGGCGGGCGATGCAGAGGTTTCGTTTGAATTCTTTCCGCCAAAGACCGACGCGATGGAGACGACGCTTTGGTCGTCGATAGAAACACTGGCTCCGCTGGGGCCACGCTTCGTGTCGGTCACCTATGGGGCGGGTGGATCGACGCGTGAGCGCACACATAACACGGTCGCAAGAATTGCGCGCGACACGACCATCCCGGCCGCGGCGCACCTGACCTGTGTCGAGGCGACGCGCAGCGAGATCGACGACATTGCGGACGCTTACTGGGATGCGGGCGTGCGGCATATCGTCGCGCTGCGCGGCGATCCTCCCGAAGCAGGCAAGGCTTTCGAGGCGCACCCGCAAGGGTACGCCGGGGCGGCCGAACTCGTCGAAGGGTTGCGGCGGCGGCACCCGTTCGAAATTTCGGTAAGCGCCTATCCGGAGACACATCCCGATGCGGCCAGCGCGCAGTCCGACCTCGACAATTTCCGCCGCAAGCTCGATGCGGGCGCGACGCGCGGGATAACCCAGTTCTTTTTCGAACCAGAGACGTTCTTCCGCTTCCGCGACTCAGCGGCAGCAGCAGGCGTCGACGCAGAGATCGTGCCGGGCATCATGCCGGTCAGCAACTTTGCTGCGATCAAGCGCATGTCTGCGATGACGGGCACGTCGGTTCCGGCGTGGATGGCGCGCTTGTTCGAGGGGCTCGACGATCATCCCCAGGCGCGACAGCTCGTTGCCGCAACCGTCGCTGCGGAATTGTGCCGCCGGCTCTATGCAGGCGGCGTGCGCCACTTTCATTTCTACACGCTCAACCGCGCCGAGTTGAGCTATGCGATCTGTCACCTGCTCGGTCTGCGGCCGCAGGTAACGCTTCAGGAAAAGGCGGCATGAGCGCACGCGCAACCTTGCTGGCGGCGGCGCGCGCGCGCATCCTGCTGACTGACGGCGCTTTCGGGACCGAGATCCAGAACTGGAAGCTTGCCGAGGCCGATTATATGGGCGATCTCGCGCTGACAAAAGATGCCAAGGGCAACAACGACATCCTCGCGCTGACCAGGCCGGGGGTGCCCGATACTATCACGCGGGCCTATCTCGACGCGGGGTCGGACATCGTGTCGACCAACACGTTCAGCGCGAACCGGATCAGCCAGGCCGATTATGCCGCCGAGCATCTTGTGCGCGAGATCAATGTTGCCTCGGCAAAGATTGCCAGGCGCGCGGCCGATGAATATCAGGCGAAGGATGGCCGCCCCCGCTTCGTCGCGGGCGCGATCGGGCCGACGAACAAGACCCTGTCGCTCAGTCCCGACGTCAACGACCCCGGCTATCGCGAGATCGACTTCGATTATCTGAAAGGCGTGTACCGGGAACAGGTCGATGCCCTGATCGAAGGTGGCGTCGACTTCATCCTGATCGAAACCGTGTTCGATACGCTGAATGCGAAGGCCGCTATCATGGCGGTGCTCGAGGCGCAGGATGTGCTTAGCCGCGATATCCCGATGATGATCTCGATGACGCTTACCGATCTGTCGGGTCGCAATCTGTCGGGGCACACGGTCGAAGCGTTCTGGCACGCCGTGCGGCACGCAAAGCCTGTGACAATCGGCCTGAACTGCAGCTTCGGCGCGTCGCAGCTTCGCCCGCACGTGAAGGTGTTGAGTGCGCTCGCCGACACGTTGATCATGGTCTATCCCAATGCCGGCTTGCCCAACGATCTGGGTGAATATGACGAGCTACCCGACGAGACTGCGGCGCTTGTCAAGGAATGGGCCGACGCGGGACAGGTCAACATTCTGGGCGGGTGTTGCGGTTCGACGCCTGCGCATATTGCCGCGATGGCAGCAGCGGTCGCCGGTTTACCCGCGCGGGTCGTGAAAGCGCCGCCGGTCGCAACGCGACTGGCAGGGCTCGAACCGATGACGCTCGCCGCCTGAACGCGACCAGATGACACGATCCGTCCCCACTTTCGTCAATATCGGCGAGCGCACCAACGTCACGGGTTCGGCCGCGTTCAAGAAACTCGTCATGGCCGGTGACTATCCCAGGGCGGTCGAGGTCGCGCGCCAGCAGGTCGAAAACGGCGCGCAGGTCATCGACATCAACATGGACGAAGGTCTCCTCGACTCGCTGGTCGCGATGGAAACCTTCGTAAAGCTGATTGCTGCCGAACCCGACATCGCCCGCGTACCCTTCATGATCGACTCATCGAAATGGTCGGTGATCGAGGCGGGTTTGAAATGCGTTTCGGGCAAGCCGATCGTCAATTCGATCAGCATGAAGGAAGGCGAGGCGCAGTTTCTCGAGCAAGCCCGCAAGTGCATGAACTATGGCGCGGCGGTCGTCGTCATGGCGTTCGACGAAAAGGGACAGGCCGACACCAAGGCGCGCAAGATCGAAATCTGCGAACGCGCGTACAAGCTGCTCACCGGCATCGGGTTTCCGCCCGAGGACATCATCTTCGACCCCAACATCTTCGCAATCGCGACGGGTATCGAAGAGCACAACAATTACGCGGTCGACTTCATTGAAGGCGTCGCCGAGATCAAGGCGCTCTGCCCGCACGTCCATTTTTCGGGTGGCTTGTCGAACCTCTCGTTCAGTTTCCGCGGCAACGAAACGGTCCGCCGCGCCATGCACAGCGTGTTCCTTTATCACGCGATCCCCGTCGGCCTCGACATGGCGATCGTCAACGCGGGGCAGCTCGATGTCTATGACACGATCGACCCCAAGCTGCGCGAGGCTTGCGAGGACGTCATTCTGAACAAGGATGACGGGGCGACAGAGCGACTGATTGCGCTCGCCGAGAGCTACAAAGGCACATCACCCGAGCAGGAGAAGGCCGCCGAGGAATGGCGTGGCTGGCCGGTCACAAAACGCCTTGAACATGCGCTGGTCAAAGGCATCGACGCGCACGTCGTCGACGATACCGAGGAATGCCGCCAGCACTTCGCACGCCCCATCGAGGTCATCGAGGGACCGTTGATGGACGGCATGAACGTTGTCGGCGACCTGTTCGGCAGCGGCAAGATGTTCCTGCCGCAGGTCGTCAAATCGGCGCGTGTCATGAAGAAAGCAGTCGCGCACCTCATCCCCTTTATCGAGGCGGCGAAGGAGCCGGGCGCGCGCGCCAAGGGCCGCATCATCATGGCGACGGTAAAGGGCGACGTCCACGACATCGGCAAGAACATCGTCGGCGTCGTGCTCCAGTGCAACGGCTATGAGGTAATCGACCTCGGCGTGATGGTGCCATGGACGAAGATTCTCGAAGCCGCGAACGAGAACGATGCCGACATCATCGGGTTGTCGGGGCTGATTACCCCCAGCCTCGACGAAATGGTGACTGTCGCCGAAGAAATGCAGCGCGCGGGCATGTCGATGCCGCTGCTGATCGGCGGGGCCACCACGTCGAAAGTCCACACCGCGCTCCGCATCGATGAAGCCTATGACGGGCCCGTCATTCACGTTCTCGATGCAAGCCGTGCGGTCGGGGTGGCGACGGCACTGGTTAGCGACACCGGGCGCGAGGTTTATGTGAAATCCTTCGCCGACGATTATGCGCATGTTCGCGAAGTGCGCGCGGGCAAGGGCCAGAATGCGCTGATGGCGCTCGAAGACGCGCGCGCGAACGCTTTTGTCGCCGACATGCACCTGCGCCCGCCGCCGCCTGATCAACCCGGCGTGCACGTGTTTGAAAACTGGGATCTCGGCGACTTGGCCGATGTCATCGACTGGACACCGTTTTTCCGCGCGTGGGAACTTCACGGCAACTATCCCGCGATCCTGACCGACGATGTCGTGGGCGAAGCGGCGCAGGCGCTCTGGGTGGATGCCCAAGCGATGATGAAGCAGATCATCGCCGAAAAATGGCTGACCGCGCGCGGCGTAGCGGGGCTGTGGCCCTGCCGACGGGACGGTGACGATGTGATCGTCCACCGGCAAGACGAGGAGCACATTCGCATTCCCTTCCTGCGCCAGCAGGTGGCGAAGCGCGAAGGGCGCCCGTCGATGTGCCTCGCCGATTTCGTGTCGCACGACGGCGACTGGATCGGCGGCTTCGCGATCGGCATTCACGGCATCGAGCCGCATCTCGCACGGTTTCAGGCCGACAAGGATGATTATTCGGACATTTTGCTGAAAGCGCTCGCCGACCGCTTTGCCGAGGCGTTCGCGGAACGTCTGCACCAGCATGTCCGCACGACGCTGTGGGGCTATGCGCCGGGCGAGCAGCTTACGACCGAGGCGCTGATCAAGGAGCAATATCGAGGCATCCGCCCCGCGCCCGGCTATCCCGCCTGCCCCGACCACAGCCTGAAACCGATTCTGTTCGACATGCTGGGGGCTGGGGATACGGGCCTGACGCTCACGGAAAGCTTTGCGATGCTGCCGACCGCTGCCGTTTCGGGATTTTATTTCGGACATCCGGAGGCCACGTACTTCGGCGTCGCGCGGATCGGGGAGGACCAGGTGGCGGATTACACTGCGCGCCGCGGGGTTGATGCGGCAACGGCGCGACGCTGGCTGCGACCCAATCTGGATTAAGTCGTCGGGTCAAGTATCGAGGGTCTGATGCGAAAAAACCTTGCTCTCGTCGGCTTGTTTGCGACCAGTGCTTCGGCGTTTTCGCTCGTTATCGAAGACAGGCCACATCTCGCCCCTTTCACTGTCAACGGCGAGGGATTCCGTCGCCTGGACGACGCAGTGGCCGCGTTGCGGGACAGCGACGGCATAATCCTCATTGCGGCGGGAACCTACACCGACTGCGCCGTCGTGACTGGTGGGAAGGTGACGATCCAGGCCGTCGAACCGTCAACCGCGATTTTTGACGGCGGCGCGTGCGAGGGCAAGGCGACGCTTGTGCTTCGCGGAACCGGTGCGACGATCGACGGAATTGTGTTTCAGAACATCCGTGTGGCTGATCGGAATGGTGCGGGTATCCGGCTGGAGCGTGGCGACTTGAAAGTGGTTCGCTCGACCTTCCGCAATTCTGAACAGGGGATCCTGACGGCGGACGATGCCGCGGGAACAATCACAATTGAGCGCTCTACGTTCTCGGGACTGGGCGGCTGTCCCGACGGAATGTGTTCGCATTCAATCTACGTCGGCGGCTATGGAAAGCTCGTCGTCTCGCGCGTGCGGTTTGAACGCGGGACGGGCGGACATTATGTGAAAAGTCGCGCGCCGGTGAACGAGGTGGTCGACTCGAGCTTCGACGACAGTGCGGGTCGCGCGACGAATTACATGATAGACTTGCCTGCCGGGTCGGTGGGGACGATCGCACGCAATGTCTTCGTGCAGGGGCGCGACAAGGAAAACTACTCCGCCTTGATTGCCGTCGCGGCCGAGGCGCGCGACAACCCGTCGGCAGGACTGGTTATCGATGGCAATGTTGCCTCGATCGTACCCGGCGTGTCCCGCAAGACCTACTTCGTTGCCGACTGGAGTCATGAGCGATTGACGCTGGGCGCAAACCGCCTGGGCCCGGGCATACAGGCGTTCGAGACGCGCTGATAATTTTACATAACCGGACGTTGATTTCGG
>JANMKS010000076.1:0-8907 GCA_031372155.1 Sphingomonas sp. | reverse complement strand
GCCCGTTATCGATCGCATTGCCCAGCAACGCGCCGGCACCGGCACCGATGATCAATCCGGTCGTCCCGTCGTTGCGACGACAGTAATAGCGTCCGTCGTTTCCGCGATAGACCCGGTCGTTATAGCTCAGGCGGCGCGGCTGATAATAACGCCCGTCGCGATAATAACGATCGGCGTAATAACCGCCGTAACGCGGGTCGGTTCGGTTGTAGTCGTACTGACGACCATAGCGCCATTCGTTGCGCCGCTGCTGCTTCAGCGCCTGCCGATAATCCCTGCGCGCTTCGCGCACGTCCTGCCGGGCCTCGCGGCGGTCCTGAGGATCATATCGCTGCGCCTCGGCTGGCACGGCGCTGATGGCAGTGGCTCCCGCCACGAGGGCCAAAACAAGCTTTTTCACTGTTCGTCTCCTTGATGACAGAGATAGAACAAGCGCAGGCACCCGACAGTTGCGTGAACCGAAAACTACTTCACGTTAATCCTGCGGCTAGGCGATCTCGAACAGCCCAGCCGCGCCCATGCCGCCGCCAACGCACATCGTGACAATCACGCGCTTCGCGCCGCGCCGCTTGCCCTCGATCAGGGCGTGACCAGTCAGCCGCGATCCGCTCATTCCGAACGGGTGCCCGATCGCAATGGCGCCGCCGTCGACGTTCAGCTTGGCCGGGTCGATGCCCAGGCGGTCGCGGCAATACAGTACCTGCACCGCAAATGCCTCGTTCAATTCCCACAGGTCGATATCGTCGACGGTCAGACCGTGCCTCGCAAGCAGCTTGGGCACCGCGAACACCGGGCCTATTCCCATTTCATCGGGCTCGCATCCCGCAACCGCAAAGCCCCGGAATACCCCCATCGGTGACAGGTTACGGCGCGCGGCCTCGGTATCGGACATCAGGACACAGGCACTCGCGCCGTCGGACAACTGGCTGGCATTCCCGGCGGTAATCGTGCCGCACTCGCGGACCGTCTTCAGACCCGCCAGGCTTTCGGCGGTCGTGCCGCCCCGCATCCCCTCGTCACGGTCAAGCGTAACCTGTTCTTCGCCGGTAACCGTTCCGTCTTTCTCGCGGATCTTTCGCGTGACTGTAATGGGCACGATTTCCTCCGCAAGCCGCCCCGCTTCCCAAGCCGCGGTAATGCGTTGCTGGCTCTGCGCCCCATAAGCGTCCTGCGCCTCGCGACCGATGCCATAGCGCGCGGCGACATTCTCCGCCGTGTCGATCATCGGCAGCATCAGCGACGGCTCATGCGCTTCCACCCATGGCGAGTAATAATGCTTCAGATTCTTGTTCGGCATCACCAACGACACTGAGTCGAGTCCGCCCGCGACGTAGATTCCGTCTTCACCGCCGCGGATGCGCTGCGCCGCCCCCGCGATCGCTGCAAGCCCGCTCGCGCACTTCCTGTCGAGCGTCATCCCAGACACGCTCACCGGCAATCCGGCCTCGAGCGCCGCCACTCGCCCGACGTTGTTGCCGGTCGCGCCTTCGGGATGCGCCGAGCCCAGCACGACGTCCTCGACGTCCTTTGACGCAACGCCGGCGCGGACCAGCGCCGCCTGGATGACATGCGCGGCCAGCGTCGATCCGTGGGTGTCGATCAATGTGCCGCGGTGCGCCTTGCCGATCGGGGTCCGCGCGGTCGAAACGATGACGGCTTCGGTCATATCACGCTTTCAGGATGTCGAGGTCGATCAGGCTTTGCGCCGTATCCACGATGCTGTCCTCGATCGGGCGCGGTTCCCAGCCAAGCACGGTCTTTGCATGGCTCGCGTCCATATGCTTGTCGCGGCTGAGTTCGGTCGTCACCTGGCCGACCACGGGATCGAACTTGCCGATCAGGCGGACGAGGAAATCGGGCAAGCGCAACCTGGGAACCTTGCGCGCATGGGCCCCCATCCTCGATCGCAGGATTGCTGCCATTTCCACCATCCCGATCGTCCGGCCGGACGCGATGAACCGCTCGTTTGCCATCGCCCGAGCCGTGAGCGCGCGGACATGAATGTCCGCAATATCGCGCACGTCGACCGCGGGGAACGACAGGTTGGGCAAGCCCGGCATGCTTCCGTCCAGCAGCTTCTTCACAGCCTCGACCGAAGTCGACATGTCCGCACTCAGCACGGGGCCAAGCACCAGGCTGGGGTTGATCGTGCAGAACTCGATGTCGCCGCCTTCGCGCGCCACCCAGTCACGCGCCGCACGCTCTGCAATCGTCTTGGACTTGACATAAGGATAGACGCCGGGGCCCGCGACATCGGTCCAGTCCGCCTCTGTAAAGCGCGACTTGCCGCTGACCCCATAACCTATCGCAGCGGTCGACGATGTCATCACAAAGCGCTTCACGTCCGCGGCACGCGCTGCCCTCAGTGCACGTAACGCGCCGTCACGGGCGGGTACGATCAGATCGTCTTCGTTTTTGGGAGCTGCGGCCGGGAAGGGAGAAGCGACGTGCGCGACATGCGTACACCCCGCCATCGCCACGTCCCATCCCGCATCCGCCGTCAGGTCGGCCGCAAAGAATGACAGGCGGTCATCGTCAGTCGCCAACGCCCGGCGGACCTCGGCCTCTCGTGAGAGGCTGCGTACAGTCGTCCGAACGGTCCACCCCGCGCCGACCAACTGGCGGATGAGGTGGCCCGCGATATAGCCGCTGCCCCCCGTGACCAGAACCGTGCCCGTCATCCGCGCTCTCCCCGCCGCCGTTGCGACCGCTAGTAGCGAAACGAAACTGGGGCAAGCCGGTCACTTCAGCAGGACAAGCTCCTCTGCCATCGTCGGATGCAGCGCAACCGTCTGGTCGAACTGCGCCTTCGTCAGCCCCGCCTTCACCGCCACCGCCGCCGCCTGCAATATCTCGGGCGCGTCGGGACCGATCATATGCAGACCGACGACGACGTCGCTGGAGGCATCGACGACCATCTTGTACAGCGCCCGTTCGTTGCGTCCCGCCAGCACGTTCTTCATCGGCCGGAAATCCGACGTGAACGTCTTGATCGTACCCAGCTTGTTCTTGGCTTGCCCCTCGGTCATGCCGACGCCGGCCATCGGCGGGTGACTGAAGACGGCGCTCGGCACCATCGCATAGTCGACCCGGTGCGGCTGATCGCCGAATATCGTGTCGGCGAACGCCTGCCCTTCGCGAATGGCGACCGGGGTCAACTGAATGCGATCGGTAACATCGCCAACGGCATAAATGCTGTCGACGCTCGACCTGTTGTCGTCGTCGACCTTGACTGCGCCCTTGTCGTTCAGTTCGACCCCTGCCGCTTCCAGCCCAAGCCCCTCGACATTCGGCGCGCGCCCGGTCGCGAACAGCACCAGGTCGGCGGTAATCGTGTCGCAGCCCTTCATGCGGACGTCGAACGTGCCATCGTCGTTCTTCGTGATACCCTCAAACGGCGCGTTGAAGCGAAATTCGATCCCCTTGGTCATCGAAATCTGGAGGAGGCGGTCGCGGATCTGCTCGTCATATCCGCGCAGAATCTGGTCGCTGCGATTGACGATCGTCACGTGCGCGCCGAACCCGTGGAAAATGCCCGCAAATTCGTTGGCGATGTAACCGCCACCCGCAATCACGACGCGTTTCGGCATCGTCTCCAGGTGAAAGACTTCGTTCGAGGTTATGCCGTGCTCGCTGCCGGGGAACTCCGGTTTCACGGGCCAGCCACCGGTTGCAATCAGGATCTTGCCTGCAGTCACCTCGCGCCCGCTGGCCAGCCTGACCGTGTTCGGACCCGTCAGGACAGCGCGCTCCTTGATAACCTCGACATCGTGATTGGCCAGCGTTTCGCCGTAAATCCCCTCGAGCCGCGTCACCTCTTCGAGGACGCTGTCGCGAAGGCGCGGCCAATCGAACGTCGGGGTCTCGACATTCCAGCCGAACCGCCGCGCATCGGCAAGGTCTTCGGCGAAATGTGCGCCGTACACGAGCAACTTCTTGGGAACGCAGCCGCGAATGACGCAGGTGCCGCCGACGCGGTGTTCCTCGGCAATGGCAACCCGAGCGCCATGCGCGGCCGAGACGCGCGCCGCGCGTACGCCGCCCGATCCCGCACCAATCACGAAAAGGTCGTAGTCGAAGTCAGTCATGATGCCCCGCTGGAAGTCTGCACTTCGATATAGGTTACAGTCCGGCCTTTTCCATCAGTGCGCGGGTCGAGGCGTCGAATCCCGACCGTGCCTCCGGGTCGTCGATCTTCTTCGCCATTTCCTTGCCCAGCTCCACGCCGAACTGATCGAATGGATTGATGTCGAGCAACACCGCGTTCACAAACGTGCGTTGCTCGTAAAAGGCAATCAGCGCCCCGAGCGTGCGCGCATCGAGCGCGTCGAGCAGGATCGTCGTCGATGGCCGGTCGCCCGGATAATTTCGCGCGCCGTCCGAAGACGCCCGTCCCGCCATCAGCGCGGCACCCTGCCCGAAACAATTGGCAAGCAACTGGCGATGATGTTCCGGGTCAAGGTCGTCGCCCGGTTCCACACAGGCGATGAACTCGACCGGCACCAGGCGCGTCCCCTGATGCAGCAACTGGAACACGGCATGCTGCGCGTCGGTCCCCACCCCGCCCCAGGTGATCGCCGCGCTCTGCCGACCAAGGTCCGCGCCCTCGACCGTCACCGACTTGCCGTTCGACTCCATTTCAAGCTGTTGCAGATACGACGGCAACAGCCGCAAGCGCTCGTCGTATGCGAACGCAGCACGCGTTTCGCAGTGCCGCACCTGCGCATAATATTGGTCGACGAACGCCGCCAGGACCGGCGCATTCTCGGTCGGTGGGGCCAGCCGGAAATGCCGGTCCATCGCCGCCGCTCCTTCGAGCAGTTCCTCGAACTCGCCCCAGCCAAGCGCGAGTGCCGCAGGAAACCCGATCGACGACCATAGTGAATACCGCCCGCCGACAGCCTCGTTGAACGGCAGAATGCGCGTCTCGTCGACACCCCACGCAACCGCCGCCTCCGGGTTCGCGGTCAATGCGACAACCCGGCCCATGGCGTCCGCGACGCCGTCCTCTTCCATCCACTGCACGACCGAAGCGGCGTTCAACATCGTCTCGGTCGTCGTGAACGTCTTTGACGCTATGACGAGCAGCGTCGCCGCAGGGTCGAACCGCGCGAACGCTTCGTCCAGGGCACAGCCGTCGACGTTTGAAACAATCGCGACCTCGTACCGACCGGCGTCGCGGCCCAGCGCGTCGACGATCAGGTCGGGACCCAGCGCCGACCCGCCGATGCCGACGTGCAATATGTGCCGCACCGGTCCCAGCGCGTCGCCCTCGATCGCATCGATCAGCGCGCGCATGCGGGTGTGCAGCGCCCGCGCCTTCTCGACGCTTTCGGCGCTACCCTCACCGCGTTCGGCCGTATGCTCGGCGGCACGTCCCTCGGTCGGATTGACAGCCCGGCCCGCGAACAAATCGTCGCGCCTGCCCGCAAGACCGGCCTCCTCGGCAAGTGTCAGGAACGCCGCAATGCCAGCTTTCGACAAATGCGTCTTGGCGAAATCGAAAGTGATCCCCGACTGCTCGACCGTCATGCGCGACAGCCGGTCGGGCTCGTCCTTGAACAAGTCCCTGATCGGTGTCGCCGGAAGCGCCTCTATTCCTGTCCAGTCACGCATCACTCTACTCCGCGAATCGATGGCTCGTGCTTGACGACTTCGACCCGCCGCCGCAATGCGCGCGCCATGACCGACACCGTCGCCGAAGCCTCGCCCAAGCAGAAATCGGAAACCCGCGATTTCCTAGAATTTCTGCTGAAGCTCGGCATTTTCGTATTCATCCTGCGAAGCTTCATCTTCGCCCCGTTCAGTATCCCGAGCGAGTCGATGGTTCCGCGCCTGCTCACCGGCGACTATCTCATCGTGACGAAATGGTCCTACGGGTATTCGCGCCACAGTTTCCCCTGGTCGCTTCCACTGATCCCCGGACCTGACCGGCTGTTCGGTTCGCTCCCCGAACGCGGCGATGTCGTCGTCTTCAAGGAACCGCCGAAGAACGATACCGACTATATCAAGCGCGTAATCGGCCTGCCGGGCGATTTCATTCAGGTTCGTGGCGGCCAGATCGTCCTGAACGGCAAGCCCGTGCCCAAGGTGCGGGTCGCCGACTTCACCTTTCCCGAATCGCCTAACATGCACTGCTATGGCCCGCAGTTCACTGACCGGACCAGCGACGGCTCGACGCGCTGTCGCTACCCGCAGTTCCGTGAGACCCTGCCCAACGGCAAAAGCTACAATGTGCTCGACCTGGGCGAGATTCAGGCCGACGAAACGCAGGTTTACACCGTTCCCGAAGGGCAATTGTTCCTGATGGGCGACAATCGCGACAATTCTTCCGATAGTCGGCTCGAAGCCGGCGGCTTCGGCTTCGTTCCTGTTGAAAATCTGGTTGGCAAGGCAACGCTGTCAGTCTTCTCCACCGACGGTTCGTCGAACTGGTTCCTGCCGTGGACCTGGTTCACCGCCGCCCGCTGGCAGCGCATCGGGGAAACCTTCTGACTTCGCTGTCGGAGTGGCTGACCGCAGCGCTCGACGCCTCGCCCCGTGACATCGCGCTGTACCAGCGTGCTTTGACTCATGGCAGCGCAGGCGGGGACAGTTACCAGCGGCTCGAATTTCTGGGCGACCGCGTGCTCGGCCTGACGGTCGCGCGCTGGCTCTACGCTGCGTATCCGCTTGAACCCGAGGGCGAATTGTCGCGCCGCCTCAACAGCCTCGTGACAGGCGTCATCTGCGCCAAGGTCGCGCGCGACATCGGCGTTTCGGCATATCTGAAGCTCGGCAAACAGGCCCGCGACGACGGTGCCTTCGACAGCGACAACATCCTTGGCGACGTGACCGAGGCACTGATCGGTGCACTCTACCTCGATCAGGGGCTCGACGCCGCCGAATCCTTCATCCGCAAACAATGGTTCGCTTATGTGGAGGGTCACGTCGACGCCCCGCGCCATCCCAAATCCGCGCTGCAGGAATGGGCCGCCGCCAACAATCGCAAGCCCCCGGTCTATGCCGTCACCGATTGCAGCGGCCCCCATCACAACCCCCGCTTCACTGTCTCCGTCAGCGTCGGCAGTGCCGGACAGGCGAACGCCACCGGCTCGTCCAAGCAGGAAGCCGAAACCGCGGCCGCCGTCGCCCTGTTGGAGCAGCTCAAGTGAAATGCGGTCTCGTCGCTGTCCTCGGCGCGCCCAATGCGGGCAAGTCCACGCTCGTCAATGCGCTCGTCGGACAAAAGGTCGCAATCGTCAGCCCGAAGGCGCAAACCACGCGAACACGGCTGATGGGAATCGCCATCGCGGGTGAATCGCAAGTCCTCCTCGTGGACACACCCGGCATCTTCGAAGGAAAGCGCCGCTTCGATCGTGCGATGGTCCAGGCGGCATGGGGCGGGACGCAGGATGCCGACCTGATCGCGCTCGTCGTTGACGCCAAGGGCGGGCTCGGAGCCAAAGTCGAAACGATCCTGTCCGGCCTCGAATCCCGCACCGAACCCAAACTGCTCGTCCTCAACAAGGTCGACGTCGCCGACAAGGATAAGCTGCTCCGTCACGCCCAGACTCTCAACCAGCGGCTCGCCTTCGCCGATACGTTGATGGTCAGCGCCACAACCGGCGACGGCATCGCCGACCTGAAAACATACCTAGCCGCAGCCGTGCCGGACGGGCCTTGGCACTTCCCTGCCGAACAGGTCAGCGACGCGACTGACCGCGTGATGGCCGCCGAAGTGACGCGCGAACAGATTTTCCTGCAACTCTATCAGGAACTGCCGCAAGCATGCGCCGTCGAAACCGAGAAATATGAGGAGCGGCCGGACGGGTCGGTTGAAATCCATCAGCAAATCCTCGTCGCCCGCGACAGTCAACGCGCGATCGTGCTGGGCAAGAGCGGTGCCCGGTTGAAGGAAATCGGCAGCAAGGCGCGCGCCGAACTTTCAGCAATGATGGGCGTGAAGATGCACCTGTACCTGCACGTCAAAGTGTCGCCCAAATGGGACGAGGACCGCGGCGTCTATCGCGACATCGGACTCGACTGGGTGGACTGAAAGTTAACCGTCTTCCCGGTAAGAAGGCGGTGAGTAGGACCAGCTCGCTCTTTCCATTTCCGGGGGGTTGAATGAAGCTGTTCGGTTCGGTTGCCGCCACTACGACTAACGATGCTGCGCAGGCGCGCGTTGACGCCATCATTGCGGCGGCGCGTGCTCAGAGTTCGACAGTCACTGTCAAACGCCCGCTGTTTCGCGAAGCGGCACGGGCGCCCCTCGCCCCGACGGAAGACTTGCTCGACCTCCATCTCGAGGAAGAACTGGCATTCGCCCGTCGGACGCTGGAGGTGATGGGCGATGCGCTATGCGACGACCCTATCCTGCTCGCCCGGCATCAGGTCACCCTGCAAAGCGTCGACCTCGTGGCACAGATACTCGGCCATATCGGCTCGGTAATCGGATCTGCAGATCGCAACGAAGCCGTCACTCGCATCGGCATGAACGATCTGCGCGCCCGGCTTACGCGACACCTGCATACTCTCGACGACAACGGGTTTTCCCTGCACCGCGCGGCGGACAATCCCTTCAACGCGCACTGAGCACCGACTCGACCCACGCCGGCACCTGAACGCTTGCGGGTCCGATCCTGGTCTCCTGAAAATAAATGCTGCCAAGCGACGGATCGAGGTTCATCTCCAGCGTGTCGGCGCCGACATGCCGCGCCGTTTGCACGAACCCCGCCGCCGGATAAACTGCGCCTGAGGTTCCGATCGAGACGAACAGGTCGCATTCCCGCACCGCCGCGTCGATCCTGTCCATCTGGTATGGCATTTCGCCAAAGAAGACGATGTCGGGCCTAAGCGAGAGGGCATCGCACACCCCGCATGCGGTCCCGGGCGGCAGCCGCCCCATCCACACCCCGCGATCGC
>JANMKS010000066.1:0-3427 GCA_031372155.1 Sphingomonas sp. | reverse complement strand
GCCGATCACGAGATCGAAGTCGCAGCAGGTCTGAGTGTCCCCGAGATTTTCGATCGCTTCGGCGAAGCACATTTTCGCGACGGAGAGCGACGCGTGATTGCCCGGTTGCTGGACGGCAAGCGGAAAGTGCTGGCGACAGGCGGCGGCGCGTTCATGAACGAAACCACGCGCGCCCTGATCCTTGACCGCGCAACTGCAATCTGGCTGGATGCAGATATCGATACGCTCGCTGCCCGCGTGTCCCGCCGCAACAACCGTCCGCTGTTGAAGGGCAAGGACGCGCGCAGTGTGCTGTCGGGGCTGGCGGCGGTCCGCAACCCGTTCTATGCGCTCGCACCGATCCATGTCATCAGCCAGCCGCACCCTCATGATGCGACCGTCGAGGCCATAATGAGGAAGCTGCAACCGTGACCCTCGTGACGGTCGGACTTGGCAATCGCAGCTACGACATCCTGATCGAAGTCGGGCTGCTGTCGACATGTGGAAATCGATTGAGCGGATTGGCGAAGCTCGGTCGGCTTATCGTCGTGACCGACGAACACGTCGCTCGATTGCATCTTCCCGTACTGACCTCGGCGGCGAACGCTGCCGGGCTTTCGGTCCAGCCGATCATCCTGCCTTCGGGTGAGGCGACCAAGAGCTGGAGCCAGCTCGAAGCACTGACCGACCAGTTGCTCGCGCTTGAGATCGAGCGCTCCGAACCGGTCGTGGCTCTGGGCGGCGGCGTGGTAGGCGACCTCGTCGGATTTGCGGCGGCAATCGTGAAGCGCGGCTGTCCGGTAATCCAGATCCCGACAACATTGCTGTCGCAAGTCGATTCATCGGTAGGCGGCAAGACCGCCATAAACACCCGCGCCGGTAAAAACCTGATCGGCGCGTTTCATCAGCCTGCTCTGGTTCTCATCGATCCGCGAACGCTCGACACGCTGCCCGAACGCGAGCTCCGCGCGGGCTATGCCGAAGTCGTCAAATACGGGCTTATCAACGATGCGGACTTCTTTGCGTGGTGCGAGAACAACGCCAGCGCCCTGATCGAGGGCGACGCCGAGGCGCGCACCTATGCGATCGGCAAAAGCGTCGCGGCAAAGGCGCGCATCGTGGGCGAAGACGAACGCGAGACGTCGGGCAGGCGCGCGCTCCTCAACCTCGGGCACACCTTCGGGCACGCGCTGGAGGCCGAAACGGGGTACTCCGCACGCTTGCTGCACGGCGAAGCGGTTGCAGCCGGAATGGCGCTGGCGTTCCAATTCTCGACGACTCGCGGACACTGCCCCGATGCCGACACGCAGAGAGTCATCGATCATCTTGGCTCGGTCGGGCTTCCCACGGGTTTGCGGCCCGCAACCGGCGCGAACGGGGAAACGCTGGCCCGGCACATGGCGCACGACAAAAAACGCGACAGCGGAAACGTGTCCTTCATCCTGGCACGCGGCATCGGCGCTGCGTATGTCGACAAGGAGATTGCATTGTCGGACGTGGCCCGGTTTCTCGACACGGTCGACTGATGCCCAACGGTGTCGCAAAGCGTGACCTTCCCGCGAAAGTCTGTCCGGCCTGCGACCGTCCTTTCGTGTGGCGCAAGAAGTGGGCTCGAGACTGGGAGAATGTCGTCTATTGCTCGGACAAATGCCGGTCAGCGGGCGCGGCCAAACGCAATCCATAGCCAGGCCAGTATCATCCCGGCGCCGCCCAAGGGGGTGACGGCACCAACGACGCGCGGAGCGCCAAGTGCGAGCGCATAGAGGCTGAATGCGAAAAGGGCCGCACTCCCGAGCATCAGCCAGGCAGGTCGAACGTGTTTGACCAGCGCGATCGCCGCCACTGCATGCACCATCTGATACAGCGCGCCCGTGCGCAGCAGTTCGATGGCACCCGCACGCGCCGCGTGAGCGCCGAACGCGCCTGCCGCGATCGCGATGGCTGCCGACAGCGCGGCAAAGCCGATTAGCGCGTCGCGCCTCACGCTTCTTTGACCGTTTCTATCGGATCCGAGCGGAAATAGGATTCCTTTGCCGCATGAAGGTCGCCCGTCGTGGTTTGTGCCTCCAGCCGCTCGAGGTCGCGGCGACGATAGTCGCGCTCGATATCGGCGATCCTCTCTCCTCCGACCTGCAGCGTCTTCAGTGCCTCGATCCCCATAAAGATGGCCGACTCGAACACTTCCCGAACCGCAACCGCAATATCGACCGGGGCGAGCGCGATCATCTGCCTCCGGTCGAACGCTCGAACCAGCACAGCGGCCTGGGGAAACGCAGTAAGAATGGGCTGCAGTTCCTTGGGGCCCAACGTGCGGTCGTCGGTGCAGAACAGGATCAGTGATGCCTGAGCAGCACCCGCCGTTCGCAACAGGTCAAGTCGGCGTCCGTCTCCATAATAGACCTTTACGCCGAATGCCGCGGTCATCTCGATTTGCGAAGGTTTGAGGTCGATAAGCGTTACCGACACGCCTTCGGCACTCAGCATTTGCGAGACCGTCTGTCCAAAGCGGCCGTAACCGACGATGATGGCGCTCGAATCTTCTGCGGCTTCGGGGCCCTCGGGGTTCGGACGATTGTCCGGCGCATGTTCGAAGCGCCTCGCGATCATCAGCAGGAACGGCGTCGTCGCCATCGATAGCGTTACGATCGCCCCGAACAGGCTTGCAGCACTGGGGTCGATCAGCAACGCATCCTGCGCCTGTGCAAACAGCACGAACCCGAATTCCCCCCCCTGGCTAAGCAACAGACCCAAACCGAATGCCGGGCGCGTCGCCATGCCGAACAAGCGCGCCAGCAGGAAGATCAGGCCCGTCTTTATCGCGACCAGTCCCGCCGCCATTCCGACGACGAATAAGGGATTCGCGATGACCGCGTCGACATCGACAAGCATGCCTACCGCCATGAAGAATAGACCGAGCAGCACCGCGCGGAACGGCTCGATGTCGGCTTCGATTTCATGTCGATAGGGTGAGTCGGCAAGCATCACGCCCGCGACGAAGGCACCGAGCGCGGTCGAAAGATGAAGCGCTTCCATAATCGCCGCCGAAGCGAACACCGTGAACAGACCGACGACGATGAAAAGCTCCTGCTCGCCAAGTCTGCCGATCAATCGGAGCAGCGGCCTGATGATGAACCTGCCTGCCAGGACCAGTCCGAAAACCGCGCCCACGGTATAAAGCCCCAGTTGCCACCCCGGCGGCGTCGAAGGATCGACAGGTGCCCGGCTGAGCGATGCGATCACCGTGATGAGGGGTACGATCGCCAGATCCTGAAACAGCAGCACCGAAAACGCGCGCTCGCCAAAGGGCGTGTTGATCCGCCCGGAGGATTTCAGGCTCGGCATCACCTGCGCTGTCGAAGAAAGCGCAAGCGGCAGCCCCAATGCAAATGCCGCTCCCCAGCTGAAGCTGGTTGCAAGGCGTATCAGTATTGCGATCGCCACGCCGCAG
>JANMKS010000031.1:0-3015 GCA_031372155.1 Sphingomonas sp. | reverse complement strand
TCCGATGCTGCTCGTCAGCTTTGCCATCGGACGCAAGATGGTCCTGATGCCCAAGTGGAACACTTTGCAGGCGATGCAGCTTATCCACGGAGAGCGCGTGACCAACTTCACGGGCGTCCCCCTGATGAGCTGGGAAATCCTCAATCATCCGGATCGTGACGAATACGACCTCTCCTCGATCCAGTCATTCGCGGCGGGCGGCGCGCCGCGACCGCCGGAGCACGTACGACGCTTGAACGAGGAAATGCCCGCGCCGCCGGCACTCGGCTATGGCCTCACTGAAACCAACGCGGTCGGCTGCGGCTCGTTCTCGACCAATTATTTGGAAAAGCCGAACTCTACTGGCCGTGCGTCCGCGCCGCTCGTCGATGTCGCGATACTCGACGACGCAGGCCTGAAGCTGCCGCAGGGCGAGCGCGGCGAGGTGTGCATCCGGTCGGTCGCCAATTTCTCGGGATACTGGAACCGCGAGGACGCCACCGCAGCCGCGATGACCGCCGACAGCTACTTCAGAACCGGCGACATCGGCTATCTCGACCCTGACGGCTATCTGTTCATCGTCGACCGCAAGAAGGACATCATCATTCGCGGTGGCGAGAATATCAGCTGCCAGGAAGTCGAGGCCGCGATCTACGCCCACCCGGCCGTCGCCGAGGCCTGCGTGTTCGGCCTTGCCGACGAGCGACTTGGCGAAATACCCGGTGCAGTCATTCACCTCCACGACGGCGAGCATGTCTCTGACGAGGCGCTGCGTTTCTTCCTGAGCGAGCAGTTGGCACCGTTCAAGGTACCGGCACGCATCTGGTACGAGGCCGGGCTGCTGCCAAAGCTGGGCACCGAGAAGGTTGACAAGGTCGGCTTGCGCGCACGTTTCCGCAAAGTGCACGAGGATGAGACCGCAGTAACCGCTTGAGGAGCGGTGAGTCGTGCCAATTTGTCGTTGAAGTGAAGCTACTGCAACGATAGTGCAACGTCGGCTTGCGGAGGACCGTGCATTGTCGATCGCCGAGAAACTTCGTGACGAACGCTCACCGGGCGGCAAGCTGGGGATCGCAATCCTGATCGCCATGTTGCTGGCGATACCGCTTTTCTCGATCTATCTTCTGAACTGGGACCGGCAGACGCAATCCGAGACGGCACGTGCATCGATCGTCGAAGGGTGGGGCGGCCCGCAAGTTGTGGCGGGACCAGTGCTGGTAATCCCGTATCAGGCGCAGACGACAGAGACGGTGGAAGAAGGTGGCAAGCAGGTGACCAGAACCTCGACGGTCTGGCGCGAATTGGCGCTTTCGCCGGAAAGCGCGCGCATCGAAACGACGATAGACCCCAATCGTCGCAAGCGATCGATTTACGAAGCCGTCGTCTATGAAGCCCGGCTGACGGGACACGCGCGTTTCGTGATGCCGGCCGACCTCTCGCGCGCGGGACTCGACCCCAGCGCGCTCGTCTTCGAACGTGCCGAATTGCGCTTTGGCCTGAGCGATGCGCGCGGTTTGTTCGGCACGCCGCCCGTGGTCCGCGCCGGCGGCAAAGCACTGCGGCTCGAACCAGGGCACGGACTGGGCGCGACGGGCGGCTCAGGCTTTTATGCTGGACTGGAAGCAAGCACGATCAAGGACGCGCCACTTGTCGCCGATTTCGATTACCGGTTTCGCGGCAACGGGTCGCTGACGCTGGCACCGCGCGCAGGCGACACCCAATGGACCGTCAGATCATCGTGGCCCAACCCCAGTTTTCAGGGCGGGTTCCTGCCGACCAGCCGCCAAGTCAAAGACGACGGTTTCGTAGCTACGTACCGAGTCGGCAATCTGGCGCTAGGGCAATCGCTGGTGGACGCCGAGGACAAGGCGGTCACACTGCCTTCGGGCGGCAGTCGTTATTCGTCCGCCGTCGAGGTGTCCGGCACGCCCACGGCCACCATGAGCATCAATCTGATCCAGCCGGTCGACCTTTATTCGCAAGTCAACCGAGCGACCAAATATGGCTTCCTGTTTATAGGATTTACCTTTCTCGCCTTCCTGATGTTCGACGTGATCGGCGGCGTGCGCGTCGCGGCGGTGGAATATCTGCTCGTCGGCGCGGGACTGGTGCTGTTCTTCGTGATGCTGCTGGCGTTTGCCGAAGTTATCGGCTTCACATCGGCCTACATACTCGCCAGCGCAGCCATAATCGGGCTGATCACGGCATATTCCGCAGCGGTCCTGAAGAGCCGACGGCGCGCGACCTATATCGCAGGCCTTTTGATCGCGCTCTATGCGGTACTCTATATCCTGCTCAGCCTCGAGGCTTACTCATTGCTGATCGGATCGGTGATGCTGTTCGTGGCACTCGCCGGGGTAATGTATGCGACACGCAATCTCGATTGGGGGAGCCGACGGGGGGACGTGCCCCCCGCCGGACCGTGGACAGGCGATCCCGTTCAGGCGGCCTGAGCGGCATTCCCGGCATCGTCGTTGTTCGCTTCGATGACGGGTGTCTGGCCACCAATGGCAACCTTGCGCGGGCGCATTGCTTCCGGCACCTCCCGAACGAGGTCGATGGTCAGCAAGCCGTTGGCAAGGTCGGCGCCCTTCACCTGGACATAGTCGGCGAGCTCGAACTTGCGCTCGAAGGCGCGTGCCGCGATGCCGCGATGGACGAAGCTGCGACCCTCGTCATTCTCCGACTTCTTGCCGGTGACTACGAGCAAATTCTGCTGCGCGGTCATGTCGATCTCGTCGGGGGTAAAACCGGCGACGGCGATCGTAATGCGATAAGCGTCCTCACCCTGGCGTTCGATGTCGAAGGGCGGATAATTGTCGACGCTGCCATTGCGCGCGGCGGTTTCGAGCACGTCGAACAAGCGGTCGAAGCCGATGGCCGAACGGCGATAGGGTGTGAAATCGAAATTGGTACGCATGATCTTCAGTCCTTTCAAAGCAACTGTTTGCAACCGGACCCAGTCGGCGTCCGGTGATCAGCGATATGGTAGATACAAAGCCGAAATCAACGTCCGGTTATGTAAAATTATCAGCG
>JANMKS010000018.1:0-2923 GCA_031372155.1 Sphingomonas sp. | reverse complement strand
TCATCGGCATTTATGACGAGGAAGTTCGGCCGCCCCGGCGTCGGCTCCTTGGGCATGAAGCTCCACTTCATCCCCGTCGGAAAGCCCGCACCGCCGCGTCCGCGCAGACCCGACTCCTTCACGACATCGATAATCGCGTCCTGCCCCGTGGCCATCAGCGCCTTCGTATCGTCCCAGTCGCCGCGCGCCTGCGCGGCGTCGAGCGACCACGGTTGGAAACCGTACAGGTTGGTAAAGATGCGGTCCTTGTCAGCGAGCATTCTGCCACCCTAAGGCCGTCACCCCGGGCTTGACCCGAGGTCCAGCTGCCTTTGCGCTGCACCGAGAAAAAGCGGGACCCCGGCTCGGAGGCCGGAGTGACGAGGTTTGCGACATGAAACTCACGCCCATTCCTTCCGATAGTCGTGGTTCTCGCTGACCATTTCCCTGAGCGTCGTCGGTCCGCCTTCGGGACAGCTCACCTGACGCGCGATCTGCGGCCCCGGCGTCACTGCCTCGCCTGCGGCGAGCTTGTCGAGGATTGTGGTCATGCTGTCGTAGTCGAGATCTTCGAAATTGTCGTCGTTGATCTGCACCATCGGCGCATTGGCACAGGCGCCGAGGCATTCGACTTCGGTCAGAGTGAACAGGCCATCGGGCGTCGTCCGCCCCTTCGCCAGACCCCGGTTGGCGCAGGCGCTCAGCACATCGTCCGACCCGCGCAACATGCACGGCGTCGTCCCGCACACCTGCACATGATAGCGACCGACCGGCGCGAGATTGAACATGGTATAGAAGCTAGCCACCTCATAAGCGCGCATGTACGGCATATCGAGTTGCGCCGCGACGAACTCGATCACCGGGACCGGCAGCCACCCCTGCGTGGTCGTCTCCGCCCCGACCTGCCGCTGGGCGAGATCAAGCAGCGGCATCACCGCCGAAGCCTGCCGCCCCGGCGGATAACGCGCGATGATATTCCTCGCGGTCGCGGCGTTCGCCTTG
The DNA here is from genome assembly GCA_031372155.1 of Sphingomonas sp. Lineage (GTDB taxonomy): Bacteria > Pseudomonadota > Alphaproteobacteria > Sphingomonadales > Sphingomonadaceae > Sphingomonas_O. The sequence goes on along the minus strand of JANMKS010000018.1, from coordinate 1,942 downwards.
ATCCAGGCGAACTTGCCCCACCGCGCGCGGGTTTCGGCTTCATTAGGGATGTTGATCGCTTCAGCCATCGGCCGATTCTCGTGATGTGGAAAGTCGGCTGTGCAGAAACTGGCCCATCCCCGACGTCAGCATCCCAAGCCCTGCAACGACGACCACCCAGTTATACAAAGATCCGGCCAATTGCGGCGCAAAAATTACGATAGGCCAGCTCGTTACAACAAGCGTTAAACATAGCCAAAACGTCGAGCGCAAGGCGCTTTGCAGACTCACCGGTCACACTCCCCGAACACGATGTCCATCGCGCCGAGCACGGCGGTCGCGTCGGCGAGCATGTGGCCTTTCAGCATGAAGTCCATCGCCTGCAAATGACTGAACGCGGTCGGGCGGATTTTGCACCGATATGGTTTGTTGGTCCCGTCGCTGACCAGATAGACGCCGAACTCCCCTTTGGGGCTTTCGGTCGCGACGTAAACTTCGCCGGCGGGCACATGGAAGCCTTCGGTGTACAGCTTGAAGTGATGGATCAGCGCTTCCATCGACCGCTTCATTTCGGCGCGCTTGGGTGGCGCGACTTTGCGATCGTCGGTTGCAATCGGCCCCTCGGGCATGTCCTGCAAACACTGTTTCATGATGCGCGCCGATTGCCGCACTTCCTCGACGCGGACCATGAACCGGTCATAACAATCGCCGCGCGTCCCGACAGGAACGTCGAAATCCATTTTCGCATAAACGTCATACGGCTGCGACTTGCGCAGATCCCAGGCTATGCCTGACCCGCGGATCATCGGCCCGGAGAACCCCCAGGCGAGCGCGTCCTCCTTCGTCACAACACCGATATCGACATTGCGCTGTTTGAAGATGCGGTTGTCCGCCACTAGCGAAATCGCGTCCTCGAACAGCCGCGGCAGGCGCGTGTCCAGCCAGTCGGCAATGTCGGTCAGCAGCTTCAGCGGCACGTCCTGATGCACGCCGCCGGGGCGGAAATACGCCGCGTGCATCCGCGCGCCCGATGCCCGCTCGTAGAAGCCCATCGTGTCTTCGCGCAGCTCGAACAGCCACAGGTTCGGCGTCATCGCGCCGACATCCATGACGTGCGACCCAAGGTTGAGCAGGTGGTTCATGATCCGCGTCAACTCGGCGAAAAACACCCGCAGATATTGCGCGCGGATCGGCACTTCCAGGTCGAGCAGTTTCTCGATCGCGAGCACATAGCTGTGCTCCATGCACATCGGCGAGCAGTAATCGAGCCGGTCGAAATACGGTAGCGCCTGAAGATAGGTCTTTGCTTCGATCAGCTTTTCGGTGCCGCGGTGGAGCAGGCCGACATGCGGGTCACAACGCTCAACGATCTCGCCGTCGAGCTCCATGACAAGGCGAAGAACGCCGTGCGCGGCCGGGTGCTGAGGCCCGAAGTTGATCGTGTAGTTCTGTATCTCGACGTCGCCCGGCGTGGGGTCGACGGCGTCGGTGTGTCCGAGCATCTCCTCCAAAGCTTCGGCCATCACTCGACCCCCTTCCTGTTGCGCGCGCGCTTCGGCTTGGCATCGACAGGCGGCAGCGGCTGTTGTCCTTCAGCACCGTTCGCATTTGCTTGCGCCTGCTTGCGGCGGCCGGGCTTGGTCGCAGGCTCGTCACCCTTTGGTCCGCCGGCGCCGGTCTGGGCGGCGCTTTCCGTCACCTTCGGATCGGCTATTGCAGCGGGAGCCGGCGTCTTGTTGGCATCGGCCTTGAAGATCTGGTCGGCGGTCAACGGCGTTTGCGCACCCTTTGCCTCGGGTAACGCCATGTCGCTTTGCGCCTTTTCGTCACCCGGCAGCGCGTATTCCGCGCCTTCCCAAGGGGACAGAAAATCGAACGTACGAAAATCCTGCGCCAACCGGACCGGTTCGTAAACCACGCGCTTGGCTTCCTCTGAATAGCGCATCTCGACATAGCCCGTCAT
>JANMKS010000004.1:0-4333 GCA_031372155.1 Sphingomonas sp. | reverse complement strand
GCCGTGAAATCCACCATCGGAACGACGCGGGCATAATTCAACCGCGTTGGCCCGATTACGCCGACGACGCCAATCACGCGGCCGTCGCGTCCGCGATAGGGAGCCGCTATCACCGACGAACCCGACAACGCGAACAATTTGTTTTCGCTCCCGATGAAGACCTTGGTCGCGCTGCCCTCGCGTGCGCTGTCGAGCAGGCGCGCGATTTCCTCCTGCCCTTCGATTTCGTCGAGTAACTGGCGCACACGGTCAAGGTCCGCAGCCGCGCCATCATCGATCAGGTTTGCGGCACCGCGCACGATCAGAACGGGGCGGGAAGCGCCGTCCTGCGTCCAGACGGCAAGTCCGTTTTCGACGAGCGACCGCGACGCCTTGTCGAGTTCTGCGCGCCCGCGCTTCAATTCGATCCCGAGTTGCGCCTGCGCTTCGATCAGGGTCATGCCCGCAAGCCGCGCGGTCATATAATTGCCGGCCTCGATCAAGTCGGATGGCACCATCCCAGGCGGCAGGGCAATCACCCGGTTCTCCACTGAACCCTCGTCGCCGACCAGCACCGCCAGCGCCTGCTCCTTGCTCAACGGAACGAACGCGAACTGCTTCAATCGCACCTCGCGCTTGGGAACCAGGACAATGCCCGCGCACGACGATATGCCCGACAATGCCGCAGATGCGGCCGCAAGCGCGCCCTCCACCGGGCCACCCACCGACAATCTCGATTCGATCACGGCTCGCTCTTCCTGCGACGGCTCGGCGGCCTGCATCATGCCATCGACGAACAAGCGAAGTCCGCTTTCGGTCGGCATCCGGCCCGCCGACGTGTGCGGTGCAGCGAGCAGGCCGTATTCTTCCAAATCCTGCATGACGTTTCGGATCGATGCCGGCGACAGGTTGAGCGAGGAAAGCCTGGATATCGTTCGCGACCCGACAGGGTGCCCGGACTCGATGTAGCTTTCGACCACGATCCGGAACACGTCGCGTGCGCGGTCGGTCAATTCTGTAACGGGAGCGGTCATGGCCCTTAGGTCGGTTGCGGAGCCGGGCTCTTCAACGACGTCTGGCGATAAGGATGAGGGCGATTCCCACTACGGCGAGAACAGTGCCCCAGACCGACCAGATTTTCTGAGCCAGCATGAAGCTCGATGCCGGCCACATGATGATGCCCATCCCCTGCCCGATCCAGAGCAGTCCCATGAGCAGAGCCAGTACGCCGACGATCATCAAAACGGTCTTCATGGCATTGTCCCCTGAATGTCGCCCCGCTAGATGCGCGCGTTCACCCGATAAGGACAGCCCTTCATGCGACCATCAGGCCGCGCGCCCGACGAAATGCGCGCCATCACGATCGAACCCGGCTTTACAAAGCATGCCGAGGGGTCGGTGCTCGTATCCTTCGGCGACACCCGCGTCCTGGTGACGGCGAGCGTCGAGGAACGCGTTCCTCCGTTCTTGCGCGGCAAGGGCGAGGGCTGGGTGACGGCAGAATATGGCATGCTTCCGCGCGCGACTCACACCCGCGGATCGCGTGAGGCGGCCAAAGGCAAGCAGTCAGGTCGAACGCAGGAAATTCAGCGGCTTATCGGCCGCTCTTTACGTTCTGTCGTTGACATGAAGCTGCTTGGCGAGCGCCAGATCACGATCGACTGTGACGTAATACAGGCGGACGGCGGAACGCGAACCGCTTCGATCTCCGGTGCCTGGGTGGCGATGCGCCTGGCCGTCGATGGCTTGCTCAAGGACGGCAAGCTGGCCACCGACCCGATCCAGCAGAAAGTCGCTGCGATAAGTTGCGGCATCTATGAAGGCACACCGGTACTCGACCTCGACTATATCGAGGATTCGAACGCGCACGCCGACGCCAACTTCGTTCTGATCGGCGACGGCAACATTGCCGAAGTCCAGGCGACTGCAGAGGGCGCGACGTACGACGAGGAAGCGCTGCTTCGCCTGCTTCGCCTCGCCCGTATCGGTTGCACGCAGATCTTTGCCGCGCAGGATCAGGCAACGGGCCGCTGATGCGCAAGCTTGCTCCCGGTCGGCTCGTCATTGCGAGCCACAATGCTGGCAAGGTGCGCGAAATACGCGCTTTGCTGGCTCCGTACGGCATCGAGCCTGTCTCGGCGGCTTCGCTCGACCTGCCCGAGCCCGAGGAGACCGGGACAACCTTCGCCGCCAACGCGCTGCTCAAGGCGGTGTCGTCATGCGACTTGTCGGGCATTGTCGCACTTGCCGACGACAGCGGACTGTGCGTCGAAGCGCTCGGTGGTGAGCCGGGCGTTTACACAGCCAATTGGGCGGAACCTGAAGACGGCGGGCCGCGCAACTGGGGCATGGCGATGCAAAGGGTCGAGGACCGCCTTGCGGCGCTTGGCGAGGATGTGTCCCGTCGCGCCCATTTTGTCTGCACGCTCGCTTTACGGTGGCCCGACGGCAGCGATGCCTTGTTCGAGGGACGTGTCGAGGGAACGCTGATCTGGCCCCCGCGTGGAGAGCGCGGCTTTGGCTATGATCCCGTCTTCGTGCCCGACGGACACAGCGAAACCTTCGGAGAGATGGACCCCGAGCTAAAGCACGGTATCAGTCACCGGGCAGACGCATTCGCAAAGCTCGTTGCCGCAGTCTTTTGACCGTCGAGCGGGTTTTGCCCCCAGACGTTTCCCGCCGGAAAGTATCGACACACCAGATATTCGTCACGCGCGTTCCCGGCAATCGCGCACCCCACCGACCGCGTGTTTGCCCAGATGATCTGCGTGAAGTGGCCGACGTCATGCCAGGATCCCGTCCGGCTCAGGTACGGAAACCGGCCGGGCCGATAGATATTCGCTTCGCTCGTCCACGCACCGGTCATCGTCGCATAGGAATAGGCATGCCGCGTTCCCATCCACAGGTTTTCGCCCTGCACCGCCCGACCCGGGATGCGCGGCGCGTGTTCGAAGCGCTCGGTCCGGGCAAGGTGGCGAGCATAGGCACCCGCATCTGCCGCAAGCCCTTCATTCCAGACCAACGGGGCCGCACCCGCAGCAGCGCGCGCGACATTATGGTCGCGCATCATCTGGCGTTGAAATGAAGTCTCACGCACACGGGCGGACGTTGCCATTGGCAACAGTGCCGCAAGCGCGATAGACGCGGTGCCAAATCTTATGACCGACATTCATGCCCCCCACAGGCAAGGTGGAAAAGTCAGTGAACGAATCGCGCTTTATGTTCACTGGCCCTTCTGCGTATCAAAATGCCCTTACTGCGACTTTAATAGCCATGTTCGTGCCGAGATCGATCAGAGCGGCTGGTTAAAAGCACTCCTCGCCGATCTTGCTTATGAAGCTGCCCAGAAACCCGACGCATTATTGGGCTCGATCTTCTTTGGCGGTGGCACGCCCTCGTTGATGCCCCCCGCAACCGTCGCCGCTCTGATCGCCGCGGCACGCAATCATTGGCCGTCCGCGGACGATCTCGAAATCACGCTGGAGGCCAACCCGTCGTCGGTCGAAGCGTCGCGGTTCGCCGATCTGGCGCTGGCAGGAGTCAATCGCGTCTCGCTCGGGATCCAGGCGCTCGACGACGAAACGCTCGCCTTCCTTGGCCGCGCACACGACACTTGCGAAGGGCTTGCGGCGCTCGACACGGCCCAGCGCAGTTTCTCGCGAGTCAGCTTCGACCTGATCTATGCCCGGCCCGCGCAATCAGTGGCGCAGTGGGAGGCCGAACTGACACGCGCACTGACATTTCAAACCGAGCACCTTTCGCTTTATCAACTGACAATCGAGCCGGGAACCCGCTTCGCCACGCTTCTCGAACAGGGGAAATTGAAGCCGGTCGACCCCGATCATGGCGCCGACCTGTTCGAGGTCACGCGCTCGCTGACCGCCGCGCGCGGCCTTCCGGCCTATGAAATATCCAATCACGCGCGGTTCGGCGCGGAAAGTCGCCACAACCTCACCTATTGGCGATACGGGGATTATCTGGGCGTTGGCCCCGGCGCGCACGGTCGTCGCAATGGACTCGCCACGGTGCGCCACAAGAAGCCTGAAAACTGGATGACCGCCGTCGCGCGGAATGGCCACGGCGCGCAGAGCGAGGCGATGTTGCTCCCTAACGAGCGCTCGACCGAGGCGCTCCTGATGGGGCTCAGGCTTCGCGAGGGCGTGAACATTCCCGCAATCGAGGCGCGCACAGGTCACGCACAATGCATCGACAGGAAAGCCGTTGCACGTCTTTCCGATCTGGGCTTTGTCGAAATGCAGAACGGACACATGCGCGTGACCGAAACAGGGTTTCCCGTGCTTGACGCCATCCTTGCGCAGGTCGTGCGGACCTAGCCCCCGAAACCGCGCGGCGC
>JANMKS010000456.1:0-1799 GCA_031372155.1 Sphingomonas sp. | reverse complement strand
TCGCATAGCTCGCACGCAGCAACAAATCCTCGACCGGCTTCCACAGGCCGGTGCCGGTATAGGTCGTGCTGCCGCCGCTGATCGAATAGTTCGAATGCCGCACCGCGCCATTGACCTCGAGCGAGTAGAAGAACGGCGTGTCCTTGATTAGCGGAACACGGACTTCGCCGTAGAACTCGTTCACGGTGTATTTACCGCGGGCAGGGACCGACGGAATATCCGCGCCCAGACCCGCCGCGACGATGGGATCGGGGTCGAAGCTCGCACTCTGCAACCTGTGCTCATAACCGACCGCGATCGACACCGGCCCTGCGGGCAAGTCGAACAACTCGCCGCTGACATTGGCGGTATAGTCATACAGGTGCTGCTCGCTCTTATCGCGCTGGGTAAACGTGATGAACGCAAGCTGTGCGGGCGTGATCGACCCCGCACCGCCGAACAGGTTCAGCGGCACGCACGGTGCGGTACAAGCGGCGAGCGGCCCGACCGCTTGTGCGACACGGGCGGCATTGACGTTGCCCGTAAAGCTCTGATGCGCATCGTTGATCCCGAACGACGCGTTCAGGTCCCAGTACCAGCGATGCTCGCCCAGCATGAACTGGCCGTCGAGCGTCGCGGTGGCGGAGAACGTGTCGACACGCTGGTCGAACGTCCGCTGTCCCGCCTCGACGAGGCGACGCGCGATAAATGAATAATTCTGCGTACGTCCGTTAGGCGTGCCGTTCGGATTGACCCCCGATTCGAGCGTGACGCCAAATGGATTGAATGGGTTCGTCACGTCGATCGACAGGGTATCGAATACGGCTCCCGCGCCGTTCCCCGCGTTCGGCCCAATGAACAGCGGCTCGAAGGCGGCCTGGTTCTGCGACTTGCGATGATTATACTGTGCCTTCACGCGCAAGTGCGTGTTGTCACCGATTTCCTGCCGAAAACTCAGCCACGCCCCGTAACGTTCGGACGGGGTCAATATGTAGTTGAACGGCGCGAAGTTAAAGCGATCGGTGACAACGAACGGGCGCAACTCGCCAAGTGTCGGCGTTGCATCCGGCGCGCTGCTGATCGTGAAATTGCCGAAGGGTGTGCCAGCTATCGGGCCAGCATCCGTACGGGTATCGAACCGTCCGCCAAGCGCCGCGCTCGAACATCCGCCGCCACCGTTCGAGCAGGCCGTCTGCCCAGGATTGGGGAACAGCGAGATGCTCCGGCTGCCCGAACGCACCGCTTCCTGCTTCACATAGCTGCCGCCGAACACGAAGTTCGTCCGCTCGCTCTTGATGCCATAGCTCAGGTTATAGTCCTGCGTGTGCCCGTCGCCCTGGCGGAACGTGCCGAACTGTGCGGATGCGCGCAGCCCCTCTTGCTGGGCGACCGTGATGACATTGACCACACCCGCGATCGCATCCGAGCCATAGAGCGGCGACGCGCCGTTCTGAAGCACCTCGAGGCGCTCGATCATGCTCGTCGGAATGGTGTTGAGGTCGACCGTCGCGGGAATACCGCTGCCGCTCGTACCGTTCACAAAGCGCAGGCCGTCAACCAGGACAAGAGTCCGCTTGGCGCTCAGATAGCGCAGGTCGATTTCGGCTGATCCGGCACCGACACCGCCGCCGTCCGGCGGGTTGCCCAGATTGCCGCTGTTGTTGACTTTCGAATTGAGCCCGCCGCTCGCGCTCGGCAGCCGCTGCAAGATATCGGCAACCGAGGAAAGCCCGGTCTGTGCCAGCGAATTCTGGTCGAGCGTCACGACCGGCGAATCCTGATTGAGCGGATCGCGGCGAATGCGTGATCCGGTCACGATG
>JANMKS010000441.1:0-5326 GCA_031372155.1 Sphingomonas sp. | reverse complement strand
GTCTCAGTGACGCTGGCGGTGTTCCATGCTTTAGGGATGCCAGCAGCATGACCGCCGCGCCCCCCGAAGCCGCTGATCAGAGAACCAACATTTTGAAGGCATGCCAGCCAGCCTAACTCAATCCTTGACCAAGTGAACGTTATCACGTAAGGGAACGTTCACAATTCGCGATCCGGGATACCGGACGGCAGACTTAAGGGAGGGAAAACGGTATGAAGGCAGTGCGCAAACCCGCATTCGGGCAGCTTTTGCTGGGAGCGTCGGCGGTGGCAATCGTATTTGCTGCGCAGCCGGCTTTGGCGCAGACTTCAACGCCGGAAAGCCCTCAGGCTTCGGACGACATTGTCGTTACCGGCATCCGGGCAAGCCTTCGTGCCTCGTTGGACATCAAGCGCGACGCCCAGGGCGTTGTTGACGCAATTTCTGCCGAAGACATCGGTAAATTCCCCGACACGAACCTCGCCGAGTCGCTGCAGCGCATCACAGGTGTCTCAATCGATCGGAACAGCGGAGAAGGCTCCACGGTCACCGTTCGCGGATTTGGTCCGGACTTCAACCTTGTCCTGTTGAATGGGCGGCAGATGCCGGCCTCGAGTCTTGGCGGCAGCAATGGCGCACCAGCCTCGCGCAGCTTTGATTTTGGCAATCTCGCATCCGAAGGTATCGCGGGAGTTGAAGTCTATAAGTCGGGCCGGGCAACGCTCGCCACGGGCGGTATCGGCTCGGTCATCAACATCAAGACGGCACGTCCGCTCGACCGCCCGGGGTTTCATGGCAGCATTGGTGCAAAGGCCGTTTACGATACGTCGGGTTTTGAAGGAAAGAAGCCAACGCCCGAGGTGTCGGGTATCATCAGCGACACTTTTGCCGATGGTCGCATCGGCATCCTTGTGAGCGGGTCATACCAGAAGCGCAAAGGGAGCCAGGCGCAGTTCAACGCCGGCTGGCGTGAAGGTTATCTTGGCAATGAGAATAACTGGGGCTCGCTCGCCCTTCCAGGCGATCCGCGCTATGCAAACATCACCAATCGCCCCGGCCCGAATTCGACGTATCAGGTCACGCAGAACGCGGGGTACGACTTCACCACTTTCGAGCGGGAACGGATCAACGGGCAGCTCGTGCTGCAGGTGAAACCGACCGATACGCTGGTCGCGACGGTTGATTATACCTTCTCGCAGAACACGATCGATGCACGAACCAACAGCATCGGCGTATGGTTCAATCACAACAACACGAGCAGCAGCTGGACCGACGGACCTGCCGCCGGCCCGAACTTCTATGCCGAAGCCTTTACCCAGGCCGAAGGCAAGGATCTGGCTATTACCGGCGCGGTTGCGGCCAATCGCTCGATCAACCGTTCGATCGGCGGCAATCTCAGATGGGATGGCCCCGGCGAATTGCGTCTCGAACTCGACGGGCATCATTCCACTGCGGAAAGCAAGCCGACGTCGCCCTATGGCAGTGGCATCGCAGTGGGCAGCGCCATTTTTGGCGTCCGGTCGCAGCGGGTCGATTTTACCAAAGCGCTGCCGGTTATATCGGTCAGCATGTATCCCGGTTCGGAGATCAGCGCGGCCAACATCAGGCCCGCGGGCAACGCATTCCGAAATGCGTATATGCGCGACGAAATCAACGAGGCCTCGCTGAGGGGCGGGTATGATTTCGACGCCTCGTTCATCGACAGCCTCGATTTCGGCGTGACCATGACCGACAATCGGGTGCGCTCGGCATTCGGCGTGATCCAGAACGACACCTGGGGTGGCACACTGTTGGCTGCCGACACACCCGACAGTCTCTACGCCATCACCAACCTGCCCAACGATGCGCGCGGTATGGAAGGAGCGGGCGATCCCGCGATCATCCCAAACTACTTCAAGGTTGATACGGTAGGGTTGATCACGTTGCTGAATACTCGGCTGGGAATCTGCGCCTCGGCGAAGGCCGCCGGCACCTGCCTTGCCAAGTTTACGGCCGATCGCACGGTCCATGAGCGGACATGGGCTCCTTATCTCCAGTCGTCGCACACCTTCGATATTGGGGACGGCCCGGCTCATCTCCGGCTTGGCCTGCGTTATGAGACCACAAAGATCGACTCGTCCGCGCTGGTGCCCATTCCGAACCGCACGGTCTGGACCGGTGGCAATGAGACCTCGATCATCTATGGCGCCAACCAGGCGTTTACGACGCTCAAGGGTCGGTATCGGAACTGGTTGCCCGCGATCGATTTCGATATGACGCCGGTTCGGAACGTCAAGCTGCGCGCGTCCTACAGCCACACGATCACGCGTCCCGACTATGCAAGCCTGCAGGGCGGCACCACGCTGGATTCGCCGATCCGTATCGGCGGCAGCACCGGCGCCAGTGGCAATCCCGGCCTGCTACCCTACAAGTCCAAGAACATCGATCTTTCGGCGGAATGGTATTACGGCCCGACGAGCTACATTTCGGTGGGATTCTTCCACAAGAACGTGTCGAACTTCATCAGCCAGACGCAAGTCAATCAGCCCGCCTTTGGGCTGACCAACGCGGCCGGCGGACCAAATGCCGCTGCGGCCCGGGCAGCGCTCGGACCGAGCGCAACGGCGGCACAGCTGGTGGCCTATATCGCGCAGCGTTTCCCGGCGAGCTTTGACGCCGCGGCGAATGGCATCATCGGGCAACCGGGAGATCCACTCGTCAATTTCATCATCACGCAGCCGACCAACAGCAACCAGAAGGCCAGGCTGTCGGGTTGGGAATTCGCGATCCAGCACAGTTTCTGGGAAACCGGCTTCGGCGCGATAGCGAACTATACGGTCGTCAAGAGCGATACCCAGTTCGACAATACGCTACGCTATACTGTGCCCCAGTTTGCGGTGAACGGGGTAAGCAACAGTGCGAATGCCGTGTTGTATTATGACAAGAAGGGCCTTCAGGCCCGCGTCGCTTACAACTGGCGTGCCGGGTTCCTCTCGGGCTATGGTTTCGACCCGTATTACATCGAATCCTACGGCCAGTTCGATGCAAGCGCGAGCTATGAGATCCGCAAGGGGCTCACGGTTTTTGCCGAAGGCATCAACATCACCAATGCTGATCGACGTGGACATCAGCGGAACAACCAAACCGTCTTTTTCGCGGCACCCGGCTATGCACGGTATGCAGCGGGGGTGCGTTTCGGGTTCTGATGCTTGAGAACTGACACGCACACTCCGTGATCCAAAGAGCCGCACTGCCCGCCAGTGCGGCTCTTTTTTTCCCTTGGTTCGGGCGAATGTCCGCTATGGTTTTGGAGTGATGATCAGCCCGGTTCAAAATATAGTCATCGTCGGCGGCGGCACGGCGGGCTGGCTCTCGGCCTGTGTGCTGGCCGCGCGACGACCGGACTTGTCGATCACTCTGGTCGAATCGCCAGACATTCCGACCATCGGCGTGGGCGAGGGAACGTGGCCGACGATGCGTGCGACGCTGGCGAGCATAGGAATTACCGAAGCGGAGTTCCTTGAGGCGTGCGACGCGTCCTTCAAACAAGGCTCGCGCTTCGACGGCTGGATCGATGGCACGACCGACGACAGCTATCTGCACCCGTTCACGGGGTTGCCCCCTGGAGACGCGCGCGAATTGCTGGCGGCCTGGCAGGGCGGCGACGGCGCCGTGCCTTTTGCTGCAGCCATGACATCGCAACATGCGGTTTGCGCGCGTGATCTTGCTCCACGCCAGCGCGCGATGCCGGACTTTGCCGGTGCGCTGAACTATGGATACCATCTCGACGCCGGCAAATTTGCAAGCTTGCTTGCAAAGCACGCGACCGGTCGCCTTGGCGTTGTTCGAATTGCTGCTGAAGTGACAGGCGTTGTTCCGTCGGGAGATGGTGACATTGCTGCGCTGACATTGCGCGGCAGAGGAACGCTCGAAGGAGATTTCTTCATCGATTGTTCGGGCCAGGCCGCAATACTGATCGACGGCCACTGCAAGGCGGAATGGATCGATCGATCGGATGTGTCATTCAACGATCGCGCGCTGGCTGTGCAGGTGCCCGTAACGGCCGATAGCGCTGTTGCGTCACAAACTATCGGCACTGCCCACGAGGCGGGTTGGCTATGGGACATCGGATTGCCGACACGGCGCGGTGTCGGTTGCGTCTACAGCTCGCGGTTCATGGCTGACGACCAGGCAGAGCGCGTGCTCGCGGGCTATCTGCGGACAACATTTCCCGACTTTGATGCAAGTCACCTTGCCCGCCGCAAGCTTTCGTTTCGAACCGGGCGCCGCGCGCGATTCTGGGATCGGAATTGTCTGGCCGTCGGGCTGTCCGCCGGTTTCATCGAACCGCTCGAAGCCTCGGCTATCGTTTTGATAGAGCTGTCGCTCAACGCGCTTTGCGACAACTTCCCGGCGAGCCGTGCGACAATGGACATTCACGCAGCGAGGTTCAACGCGTTGTTCGGCTACCGGTGGGATCGGATCGTCGATTTTCTGAAGCTGCATTACGTCCTCAGTCGTCGCACCGAGCCCTATTGGCTGGCGCAACGCGCACCCGAGACGATCCCGCTTCGTCTGACCGAACAACTGGCGTTGTGGCGCGAACAGCCCCCATCGGCATGGGATTTTCCGCAGATCGATGAGGTCTTCCCGGCCGCCAGCCACCTTTATGTGCTTTACGGCATGGGATTTCCGGCCCCGTCGCAGCGAGGCAATAGGGCGGCTGCCGCTGCCCCGCGTCTGGCGGACGTGCGAGAACGTAGCCGCGCCCTGACCGCTGCCCTGCCGACAAATCGCACCTATCTGTCGGCAGTCGCGACTGAAGCCAAACTGCACATCCCGCAGGGAGTACTGGCGCGAACATGAGCAACCATCAAATCCTGAACGATGTCGACCATCGTCACCTCCGGGTGCACTCCGGGGCGGGCGCCCAATATGGCGACACTGTCATGGCCTGCCTGGCGCCCCCGGCGGAATTTCGACAGATTCAGGGCCATTTCCCGATTGTCTTTCGGCGCAACATCGAAAGTGGCGCATTTGCGGCGCTGGCGCTGTTCGGGTTCGAGAGCGGCGAGAATCTGTTCCTTGAAGGCGAAAACTGGGGAGCGGGGTATCGCCCAATGGCTCTCGCGATCCAGCCCTTCCTCATCGGCCGCCCTGCGGAGGGGGGCGATACGCCGCAGGTCCATGTCGACATGGCGCATCCACGCATCGCGACGAATGAAGAAGGGACGCGCGTGTTCGATGAAGACGGTCGGCCAACTCCCCATCTGGATGCCATTGCCGAGCGCCTTGGCGACCTTGACCATGCCCACCGGCAAAGCCCCGCCTTTTTCGAGGCGCTTGTCCGCTACGACCTGATCGAACC
>JANMKS010000397.1:0-1738 GCA_031372155.1 Sphingomonas sp. | reverse complement strand
GCGCCCATTGCACGATGCGGGCGTCAGCTTCGGCGGGCGGAAGGTCCTGCACCGCCATCACGCGGGCGTTCACCCACTTGCCGTTGAGGGCATAGGCGAGCGCAAGGTTCTGCCGCACCTTGGCATCGGCGCCGCCCGCGCGAATGGCTGATTCAAGCGTTCGCACGCCCGTCTCGCTGTCCCCTGCCAACGCAATGGCCAGGCCGTAATCCGCTGCAGACAGCTTGTCGCGATAATCGGCAAGCGTGCCGATCGCACGATCGCGCTTGCCTTGGGCGATTTCGACCAGCGCAAGGTTCAATGCGGCCCGTCCGTCATCGGGTGACAGCGCAAGCGCGTCTGCAAAACTCGTTTCGGCAGCGGCAAAGCGACCAAAGCCAAGGTAGGACTGTCCCAGCAGCATGCGATACGAAGGATCACGCGGTTGATATTCGACCGCCATTTCAGCAAAGCCGACAGCGGCCGCGAAATCGCTTTTATCGAGCGATTTCGTTGCCTTTGCCGCCGCTTTTGCCGCGATCTTGATCTGCTTCATTTCGGACCCGGCTTCCGAATGCGAGGCCGGAACGCCGATACCGCCCGTCAACGTCATCCCGATGACCAGGCCGGAGGCTGCAAGTTTTAGGAAGCGGATCATTTGCGGTCCTTCAGCGTAACGGAGTCGACTTCGTCGCAGCCAGTTCGGCGACGGCGGGTCGCGTCTTCAGAAATGCGTCGAGCGCGGCAATGACGACGGCCTGGGCAGAGCGATGCTCCACCGCGCAGACCAGTCGCAACTGCAAGTGCCGGTCGGGGTCGAGGCGCAATGTAAAAGCCGCCTTGCCTTTCGATCCGGCCGCCGCACGTGGCGCTTTGGCGATTGCGCGCGCGGCTATGGATGCCGGTGCAAACTGGTGCGCCAGTTCGTCCTGCTGTTCGCGAACGAAAGCGGGTGCTTCGACAGCCGGTTCTTCTGCCCTGCTGGCGTGGATCGGTACGATCTCGGCGCTTACGGGCGCAAGCGGCTCCGTCCCCATGTCGTTCCAACCCAGATCTTCATGCGAAAAGCTGGAAGGGACGCCGAATCCGGCATAGCCCTGGGGCCGCATCGCGGGCTTTGCCTGTCCCTTGCGGGCAAGCAAAGTCGACGACAGCGAGGCGAGTGGTTTTGGTTCGCTCATCATGGCGCCCCTCACTGGCCCACGACGCGGCGGCCGAAGCCCCCGGCGGTCCGCTGGGCGGAGGTGGCAGGCGACGCGGTCATGCCCGGAGCGGCAAAGACCGTGCGGCGAAAATTCTTTTCCAGGCGATCGGACACATACGTCCACAATTCCTGGACTTCTTTCGACGACCGACCATTGGGATCGCACTCCATAACGGTGCGACCGTCGATCATCGACGCCGCAAAGTCGGTGCGGTGATGAAGAGTGACCGGAGCGACCGTGCCGTGCTGCGACAGCGCGACGGCGGCTTCCATCGTGATCTTGGCCTTTGGCGTTGCCCCGTTGACCACGAACAGCAGCGGCTTGCCCGCGCGGTCGCACAGATCGACGGTAGCACCGACCGCGCGCAGATCGTGCGGGCTGGGCCGTGTGGGAATAATGATAAGTTCGGCGACTGCGATGACGCTCTGGATCGCCATCGTAATGGCCGGCGGCGTGTCGATCACCGCAAGGCGAAAGCCCTGTTGCCGAAGCATCTCGAGGTCCGCCTGAAGCCGCGCGACCGTGGTCTGCGCAAATGCGGGAAGCTCTGCCTC
>JANMKS010000283.1:0-8965 GCA_031372155.1 Sphingomonas sp. | reverse complement strand
GGGCGGGCTTGCTACGCTGTTCCAGGTCATCCTGATCGACCTGACGATGGCGGGCGACAACGTCGTCATCATGGGTACGCTGGCGAGTGGGTTGCCCGAGCGCGAGCGGCGCAAAGTCATCATGTTCGGCGTCGGCATGGCGCTCGTGTTCCTTATCGGCTTTGCGCTGGCAGCGACATGGCTGCTTCAGATTACCGGATTGTTGCTTGCGGGTGGCCTGTTGCTGCTGTGGGTGGCCTGGAAAATGTGGAGCGAGATTCGTCCCGCGAAGGCACCTGTCGTTGCGGATGATCCCACGACTCAAGTTGTTGAGGGACCGCCGCAAAGCAAGACGTTCCTGCAGGCCGCGATTCAGGTCACGATCGCCGACCTCTCGATGAGCCTTGACAATGTGCTCGCGGTCGCGGCCGCTGCGCGTGAGCATCCCACGGTGCTGTTCTTCGGTCTTGCTCTGTCAGTGACGCTGATGGGGCTTGCTGCGAACCTCGTTGCGCGGCTGGTTCAGCGGTATCACTGGATCGCCTATATCGGTCTTGTGGTCATTCTGTACGTGGCGCTCAACATGGTTTGGGACGGATGGCACGAGGTGCAGCCGTTCGCGGTGCGGTTGCTCGCTTAGCGAAGCGCGCCCATAATGACGTCCCATCAAGCGAGTGTGGATCATGAAAATTTCCGTCGATGTCGATTGCACACCCGAAGAAGCGCGCCGGTTCATGGGGCTTCCCGATCTGGGTCCCGTCCATGATGCGTATATCGCGCAGATGATAGATACGGTGAAGAACGGTGTTTCACCCGACCTGATGGCCTCTATGGCGAAGAGCTGGGCACCGATGGGCGATGCAGGCATGCGAGTGTGGCAGGGGCTGCTGGACCAGGTCACCCGCTCTGACAAGACCTGAAACAGTTTCTGACGGGAGATGACTGCCACCATTTTTGCGCTTTCGAGTGGCGCGCCGCCCGCCGCGATTGCCATCGTCCGGGTTACGGGCGTGCAGGCGTTTTCGGCGCTCCGGTCGCTGACAGGACGTGAACTGCCAGCGCCGCGCCGCGCCGTCCTGCGCACTCTTCGCCTAGGGGATACGGTGCTCGATTCCGCGCTTGTGCTCTGCTTTCCCAGATCGGGCAGCGTGACGGGTGACGACCTGGTCGAACTGCATCTGCACGGCGGCCGTGCGACGGTTGCCGCTGTGCTGACCGCGCTCGGCTCGATCGAGGGCCTGCGTATCGCGGAGCCAGGCGAATTCACGCGCAGAGCATTTGAGAATGGGCGGATTGATTTGTCCGCGGTCGAGGGACTGGCCGATCTTCTGCGGGCTGAAACCGAGTTGCAACGCAGAGCTGCGCTGAACATTGCATCGGGCGGGCTGAGTGTTGTCGTTAAAGACTTTCGCGACGCTTTGATGGACGCTTCCGCACGGGTCGAGGCCGCCATCGATTTTGCCGAAGAAGACGATGTGCTGCCTTGGCCTGGACGTGCACGAGCGTTGAAGGATTTGGCTGGTCGAGTTGACAGCATACTGGCCAGCCCGCCCGCCGAAAGGCTCCGCGACGGCGTTCGTATTGTTATCGCCGGACCTCCTAATGCCGGAAAATCAAGTCTAGTCAATGCGTTATGCTTGCGGGAAGCCGCGATTGTTTCCGATCTTGCGGGAACAACACGCGACGCCATCGAAGTTCCGGTGCAGCTGCAAGGCATTCCAATCATTTATGTCGACACAGCGGGCTTTCGCGATAACCCCTCCGATGCGATTGAGGCGATCGGCATCTCACGCGCCGCGCAACAGGTGGAAGCGAGCGATGTTGTCATCTGGCTAGGCGAGCCGGAGGCCGCGCCGCAACATGAAGTCGTCATTTGTGTGCGAACTAAAAGCGATTTGGCCTATTCCGGCAGCGACGATCGGCTCGCTTGCTCTGCCAGAACGGGAGAAAATGTCTCGGCACTCGCGAACCGGATTGCCTCCGAGGCAAAACGATTAGTACCGGACGAGAGCAAGCTTGCGCTAAATCTGCGGCAACGAACGGGCTTGCGCCAGCTGCGTGATGAATGCACGCTTGCGTCCGCTTCCGGGGATCTCGTGATCTGTGCGGAACACCTGCGGCGTGGGCGGCTCGCAATTGACAGGCTCCTGGGAAGTGCGGGAACCGAGCAGATGCTTGATGCACTTTTCTCCGAATTCTGTATCGGTAAATAACTGTTTCACGTGAAACATGGCCATGAGGGCGCAGCATGAAGTTCGACGTGATAGTGATTGGGGCGGGCCATGCGGGTTGCGAAGCCGCTGCCGCTGCCGCCCGGCGCGGCGCGACGGTTGCGCTTGTCACCATGTCACGGTCGACGGTGGGCGCAATGTCCTGCAACCCTGCGATCGGTGGTATCGGAAAGGGACATCTTGTTCGCGAAGTCGATGCGCTTGACGGCATTATCGGACGGGCTGCAGATGCCGCTGCCATCCATTATCGAATGTTGAACAAGTCCAAGGGGAAAGCGGTGCAAGGGCCGCGCATCCAGGCGGATCGCGATGCTTATGCCACAGCCGTCACACAGATGCTTGCGGAGTTTCCAAAGCTGACAGTTGTCGAAGGCAAGGTGGAATCGCTCGCGATAAGCGGGGACGTTGTGAGCGGCGTGGTGCTGTCAACCGGGCAGCCCATTGAATCGCCATCCGTTGTCTTGGCCACAGGTACTTTTCTTAATGCTCGCATGTTTTGCGGCGAGACCATTGTCTCCGGGGGACGCGCCGGTGAAAGTGCTGCGACAGCGTTGGCTGTGCAGCTTGATGGGCTGGGGCTGCCAATCGCGCGGCTGAAAACGGGAACGCCTCCGCGCTTGGACGGCGCAACCATCGACTGGAGCCGGGTCGATCTGCAGCCGTCCGACGACGAACCTTGGAGCATGTCGCCGCTCGGTAGTCGAGTTCTTCCGCAATTGTTTTGCGGCGTGACTCGCACCAACCTGAAAACGCATGATGTGATCCGGAGTGCACTGCCGCGGTCTCCGCTCATGTCGGGCGCTATCAACGCCAACGGTCCGCGCTACTGCCCTTCTATCGAGGATAAAGTGGTGCGGTTCGGAGACCGTGACGGCCATCAGATTTTTCTTGAACCCGAAGGAACGCAAAGCAACCTGATTTACCCGAATGGGATATCGACGTCGCTGCCTGTCGAATCGCAACACGAGATGCTGCGTACGATTGATGGACTTGAAAATGTCGACATCGCTCAAGCAGGATATGCGGTTGAATATGATTATATCGATCCGCGCGGTCTGGACCATAAGCTAGAATCGCGGGCCGTCGCGGGCCTGTTTCTTGCCGGTCAGGTCAATGGCACGACGGGGTATGAAGAGGCGGCTGCCCAGGGCCTCGTGGCAGGGGCCAATGCCGCCGCAAAGTCCTTGTCGCTCAAAGCGCTGAAGCTGTCGCGCGACGCAAGCTACATCGGTGTCATGATCGACGACCTGGTTCTTCAGGGGGTCACCGAGCCCTATCGCATGTTGACGGCGCGCGCGGAATATCGCCTGCATCTGCGCGCTGACAACGCGGGCACGCGGTTGGGGGATATCGGCCTCGAACATGGCCTGATCGGCAACGAGCGTGCGAAGCATCATCGGGTGCGGAAGGCGCAGCTCGCGCTCGCCCAGGTGCAAATTTCGCGATGCGATGGGCACACCGTCGTTTCGCCCGACGTCAAGAGCGTGCTGCGCTCCTCGCAATCAAATTTGCGCGACGTTCCGGACGACGTTATTGACGAAGTGGTGGAGGACGCTCGTTATGCGCCCTATGTCGCAAGGCAGCAGAGCGAGATTGCGGCCCGGGCTGCAGCCACGGCAGTGCCGATCGCCGACGGTCTCGATTACAAAACTATTGCGGGGCTATCCGGCGAGATGGTTCAGCGCTTCAGCGCCGCAAGGCCGTCAACGATGGGAGAAGCTGAGCGGATTTCCGGGGTGACGCCGGCAGCACTCACCGCATTGCTTATTCATAACCGCGCCGTTGCGAACGCGTGAATGCCGAGGCGGCATTTGGCTGGCTGGCCCAAAATTTGGGTGTTTCACGTGAAACATTCGCCATTCTTGAACGCTACCACCTACTGATCGAAAAGGCGCAGCAGTTCCAAAACCTGGTCAGTGCAAGCACCTTACCGGCATTTTGGACCCGACACGTTATCGATTCAGCGCAACTCGTCACTTTGGCTTCGAGGCCAGCGCGCGAGACCTGGCTCGATGTCGGAAGTGGGGTGGGCGTTCCGGGCATTGTCACGGCTATTGTGACCAATGCCCCTACATTTCTTGTCGAGCCCAGAACACGGCGCGCAGAGTTTCTGCGAGATGCGGTTCGTTCGCTTGACTTGAAGAACGTCCAAGTCATTGGCTTGCCAATTGAAAAAACGAATGTCGGCCCGGTTGGGATAATCATGGCGAGGGCAGTCGCGCCACTGCCCAAACTGCTCCGGATGACCTATCATTCTTCCGCTCCGGACACGATCTGGCTCTTGCCCAAGGGAAAAAGCGCAGTCGCGGAACTGGCGTCGCTGAACGACACGTGGCAAGGTGATTGGGAACTCCATGATAGTGCCACCGACGCGCACGGCAAAATCCTGGTGGGTCGTCATGTAAGGATGGGCAGCAAGGCATGATCTGCATCGGCGTTGCCAATCAGAAAGGCGGTGTGGGAAAAACCACCACAGCCATAAACGTTGCGACGGCGCTGGCGGCTACCGGGTGGCGGGTCTTGCTGATCGACCTCGACCCGCAAGGGAACGCTTCGACCGGGCTTGGCGTCAATCATTCATCCCGCATCCACTCAAGCTACGAGCTTCTGACCGGGGACTGTTCACTTGCCGAAGCCGTCGTGCCGACCAAGGTTCCGCGGCTCGATCTGATCGCGGCGACTGTCGACCTTTCGGGGGCAGAGGTCGAGCTGGTCAGTTATGAGAATCGCACGCATCGGCTGGCAGCGGCTCTCGCCAGCGGCCCGCCGGGTCAGTGGGATGTCTGCCTCATCGATTGTCCGCCTTCGCTCGGACTGCTCACGATAAACGCCATGGTGGCGGCGCAATCGCTGCTGGTGCCATTGCAATGCGAGTTTTTCGCATTGGAAGGCCTTTCGCAATTGTTGCAGACGATCGAGCGCATCCGCGCCAAGTTCAACCCCGGCCTGTCCATACTGGGCGTAGCACTGACGATGTACGACCGACGCAATCGCCTGACCGAGCAGGTGGCACAGGATGTGCGCGCATGCCTGGGCGGAGTTGTGTTCGACACGGTGATACCGCGAAACGTGCGCCTGTCGGAGGCGCCGAGCCACGGCCTGCCCGCGCTGGTATACGACCTCCGCTGTTCGGGATCGGAGGCGTATATGAAGCTGTCACGCGAACTGATCGGGCGCTTGCCGAAATCAGCGGTGGCGGCATGAGCGATCCCTTGGCGGCGAGGCGCCGGACGCCGGCTTTGGGACGAGGGCTTTCCGCTTTGCTTGGCGACACCGAAACCGAACGAAACGTCGGCTCTGACGGCATCAGGGAAATCCCGATATCGGATATCTTACCGGACCCGGCTCAGCCACGTCGACACTTTGACAGCGACAAGCTTGATGAACTTGCCGATTCGATTGCGCGTCGCGGCGTGCTGCAGCCGATTGTGGTGCGGCCTTCGGGCGACAAATTTCGCATCGTTGCCGGAGAGCGGCGGTGGCGCGCGGCACAACGCGCACACCTTCATCAGATTCCCGCAATCGTCAGGGAGTTCGACGAAAGTACCACGCTGGAAGTCGCTCTTATCGAGAACATTCAGCGCGCAGATCTGAATGCTATCGAAGAGGGTGAGGCTTACAAGCGACTGATCGACCAGTTCGGCCATAGCCAGGACGCTTTGAGCAAGATCGTGCACAAGTCGCGGAGCCACGTTGCTAACCTCATGCGTTTGCTGGACTTGCCCGAGGCCGTGCGGCTGGCGGTTGCCGATGGACGACTGTCCATGGGGCACGCGCGGGCACTTCTCGGCGCATCTGACCCTGAAGCGCTGGCCCGGCAGGTCATCGACGATGGCTTGTCGGTGCGCGATGTCGAAAAGCTGATCAAGCGGTCCAGGCGACCTGGCCCCATCGAATACAAATCGATGACGGGGCCGGTGCCCGATGACGACATTGCGATGCTGGAACGGCAGTTGGGCGATTTGCTCGGCTTGACGGTAGGTATCGTACACAAGGGCGGTGCCGGCAGTGTGGTTTTGAATTATGCCACGCTCGATCAACTCGACATGATCTGCCAACGATTGAGCGGCGAAAAAATCTAGCCTTGGCGTAAACGCTCGCCGACGCGCGCGATCGCAATGAACTCCTGTGCAGCGGCGGAACTTCCCGCGGACCCATGCTCCATCAAAGCGGCCTCCGATCTGGATATCCGTATTGACGCTGCGGTCAACCGCTTCGAAGGCCAACGCGAAAGTTGCAAGGCGACTGCGTCCTTTTCCTTCCAGAACAAGGATTTACCGCTAGATTCGATGACTCCTGAAGGACTCTTGCCGCCGTCGACTTCTGCACGTAGCCGGGCCAGCAGGATTAGCCGGCGTTGAAGCGCGCGCAGTGCCGGAACCCAGGCATTCTCGCGCTCGGCATCCTCGAGCGCTGAGGCGCTTTTTACCAAGTCGCCGCTCAGGACCGCATCGACTAGCCGACTATTGTCGAACTCGCTCAAGTTCGCGCCGACGGCGTCAAGCGCATCGCTGGTCGCGTCGCGCGGTCGATCGGGTGCCGCATCAAGGTACAGTGCCAACTTTTCAATCTCGCGGCTCAATACTGCCCGGTCGCCGAGGCAATTGGCGGCAAGACGAGCGGCGACGCCGGGTTGCAGCCGCAACCCATTGCCGCGTGCAATCGTGACCGCCAAGGCGTCCGCACTTGCTCCTTCAGGTGCGAAGTTCGCGCATGCCAGCGTCAAAGGGTGATCAAGCGCGGCCTTCAGCAAGGCAGAAGCGGGCTTCAGGGCACCCGCGACCAGTACAGCCGGATTGCCCGCTGCCTCTGAGCCCAGCAGTGCGGCGACCGCAGCGGCGCATTCGTCGCCGCCGCTTATCCGGATAAAGCGCTTGTCGCCGAAGAGCGAGATCGAAGCCGCTTCGTCGGCGAGTCGCGCGGGATCCTCTTTCAGGACGCTCCCGTCGAGGTCGATGCGCTCGGCTTCGGAACCCATTGCCCGTTCCAGTCGCGCCGCGAGCGCGCGCGATCCTGCCTCATCGGGGCCATAGAGCAGGTACAGTCGGATAACGCCGTCGGGATTGTCGAGCGCGCGCGCGATCTGCGGCTCCTTAACCTTCATTTCGCCGACGTGCGCTCCGCGTAGAGCGCAACGCGCGCGACGATCTGGTCAGCCAGAATCGTCGAAAGCCGTTCGAGCGCGCTGTTTTCGGCAGCAATCGTTGCATATTCCGAGCTGACCACGTCGAGGCCGACATCGGAACCTGCGGTGGCGTCGAGCAGAACGGTTCCCTTGGCCGCGTCGACCAGGCGATAGCGTGCGCGGAGCGTCCGGCGTTCGCGCGTGATCGAATCGTCGCTGCGGACGCCGAACCCTTCGATGCGATCGTCGAGTTCGACTTCGAGCCGGTACTGGACGGTCTCGCTTTGGCCAAGCCGGTCGGTGAGCGCGTTCCGGACGAGCCAACCCGATTTGCCCTCAATAGGCGCGACGGCGATGCCGCGGAGCGTCTGTGCAACACCGCCGCTGCTGCCTCCGCTATAAAGCGGACGAAGGCCGCAGCCCGACAGCATCAGGAGCAGGGCGAGAGCGGCTGCACGTTTCATGCGACGATGTTTACCAGACGATCGGCGACGACGACGACCTTTTTCGGCTTTGCCCCGTCGAGAATACGCAAGACGTGCGGCGACGCCAGCGCCATTGCCTCGAGCACGTCCTTCGCGGTGCCCTTTGCTGTCTTCATCGTATCGCGCAGCTTGCCATTGACCTGAACCGCGATCGTCGCCTCCTCTTCGATCAGCAGCGCGGGGTCGGCTTGCGGCCAATCGGCATCGGCAACGAGCCCGTCATGTCCCATCGCGACCCAGGCCTCTTCGGCGAGATGCGGCAGCATCGGCGAAACCAGACGGACGAGTGTCACGATAGCGGTGTCGCGCGATGCCGACGGCGCAGCCTTTTCGATCGTATTGGTCAGACTGTGGACGCGCGCGACCGCCTTGTTGAATTGCAGTCCCTCGATGTCTTTTGCGATCCCGGCGATCGCGCGGTGCAGCGCCCGGTCGATTTCCACGTCTTCGCCGATGTTGCCGCGCGGCCCCTCGAACAGCCGCCACAGCCGTTGCACGAACTTCCAAGTCGCCTCGATCCCGCTTTCGGACCACGGCAGGTCGCGCTCGGGCGGCGAATCGGACAGCATGAACCACCGCACCGCGTCCGCGCCGTAGGTGTCGAACATCGGCTCGGGATCGACCGTGTTCTTCTTCGACTTGGACATTTTCTCGATGCGCCCAACGTGCACCGACTCCCCTGTCTTGATGACCTTCCCATCCTGCACTTCGTCGAGCGCAAGCCACCTGCCATCCGGTGCGCTATACGTCTCGTGCGTCACCATCCCTTGCGTGAAGAGCCCGGCGAACGGTTCCGCGATGTCCAGCTTGCCGATCTTCTGCAATGCGCGCGTCCAGAAGCGCGCGTAGAGCAGGTTCAGGATCGCGTGCTCGACCCCGCCGATATACTGTCCGACCGGCAGCCATTTTTCGGCCTCCTCGCGGTCGAACGGCTTGTCCTTCGGCTGGCTGGCGAAGCGGATGAAATACCAGCTTGAATCGACGAAGGTATCGAGCGTGTCGGTTTCGCGCCGCGCGGGCTCGCGACAATTGGGGCAGGGGACGTTCTTCCACGTCGGATGGCGGTCGAGCGGATTGCCCGGCACGTCGAAGGCTACGTCTTCGGGCAGCACGACGGGCAATTGCAACCGCGGCACAGGCATCAT
>JANMKS010000383.1:0-2068 GCA_031372155.1 Sphingomonas sp. | reverse complement strand
CGTGAATGCGCGGAAGTTGGGGTCGGTCGCGCTGGTGGCGGCCGCAGCGGCGGTGCACTGTGCCGGCGTCAGGGTCTGAACACCCGGCGTCGCGAAGTCGAAATCGTTGTTCGCGCAGAAGGTGTTACGCGCGGCGACCGGCAGGAAGGGATTGCTGACGGGGATGACAGCGATCGAGCTGAACAGTCCCGAAGGTGCCACGACGGTGTTGACGGTGTTCTTCGAGAACAGGCCACGTGTGTAGATTTCGATCGTGTCCGAGATTTCGTAGCGACCAGCACCGAACATGTTGAAGCGCTTGAAGGGCGTTTGAAACAGATTGTACGGCGCGAAGTTGAACGGGACGACGGGGGTCTGGAGCGCGCCAGTCGTCGGGTTGATCTGGTTGAAGGTGCTGCCGACCGTGAAACGCCCCGGGACAGTCGTGCCCGAACCGCCCGCTGCACCCGTCGTCGACGTGTACTGGTTCTGCGAGAAGCGACGTGCGCTCTGGTAGACAGCGTCCGATTCCTGATAGCCGATCGAGAACACGGCATTGCCGCGCCCATCGTCGAAGTTCGCGCCGACAGTGGCGTCGACACGGAAGACGTTGCCGTCGCCCTTTTCAGTGATCTGCTGGCTGGCATTGATCTCGGCACCCGAGAAATCGCTGCGCGTGATGAAGTTGATGACGCCCGAAACCGCGTCCGCACCGTAAGTCGTCGCAGCACCGCCCGTCAGGACGTCGACGCGCTCGACCAGGGCGAGCGGGATGTTGTTGAGATCGACGCGGCCGACCGTGCTCGACGGAACGATGCGCGTGCCATCCAGCAGGACGACGTTGCGGAAATCGCCGAGGCCGCGAAGATCGGCAAACGACGATCCGCCGTTGCCGTTGTTCACTGCCGAACCAATTCCGGGAACCGCGCCGGGCAAGTCGCGCAGGATTTCTTCGGCGTTGTTGGTCTGGCGCAGGTTGAGTTCGTCGGCAGTCACAACCGCAACCGGGCTGGACGCCACGAGGTTCGGGTTGGTGATCAGCGAACCGGTGACGACGATTTCGCCCTCGCTGGTTTCCGCGACGGGCGCGGCCGCGTCGGCGTTCTGCACACCGGGGTTGGTCTGAGCAAAGGCTGGCGTTGCGACCAGGGCGGCGCTGGCAAGCAGCGTCGAAGCGAGCAGACGCGAGCGAGATTGGATAAGCATGAGCAGGTTCCCCTTTATGACCCGTCGTTCAGGGTCATTTTATAATGTTCTTCGACCGACCCAAGTCGGACAAGTGCGCCCACCTAACTCCAGTTTTTCCGGGCGGCAAACGCTAACGTAACTTCCGTGCAACATTGCGGGGAGGTGTAGCAGATTGGCAACACTTCGCCGCATGGCTTGCCGCGCCTATTCCGGCGGCGTAGCTATCCGTTGTAGCAATGGCCGTTGTAGAAATGGGGGAATGGCGATGAGTGGCACGCGGCTTTCGGCTTTGGCAATCCTGTTGTCGTGCAGTTCCGGAGCCCTTGCACAGCAGGCTTCGGGTGAGCGCGTCATTGAGTCATTGACCCGGTGCCGAGGCATCGCCGAACCACTGGCGCGACTGGAATGCTTCGACAGATCGACCGCCGCGCTGGAGAGCGCAATCCGGTCGAAGGAGGTCACGATCCTGGACCGGCAGGAAGTGAGAAAGGCGCGGCGGTCGCTGTTCGGCTTCACGCTTCCCCGGATCGGCCTGTTCGGTGGTCGCGACGACGGACCTGAAGATCGCAAGGAATTCGAAGAGTTGAACACCACGGTCGTATCCGCGCGGCAGGTGCAAAACTCACGGGTAGAGATGCGGATCGCGGCCGACGACGCCGTCTGGATGACCACCGATCCCATGCCCTTCCCGCCCCGTTCAGGTGCAAAGGTGCGTATCCGCAAAGGCGCGCTTGGCAATTACTTCATCGCCGTGGAGGGGTTGAGGAGCGTGCGCGGGATGCGCGTGCGCTGATCAGTCGAGAAGGGTGGCGGAGGCGATCTTAGCGAGCGCGGCGGTCGTGTCGCTCAGGTCTTTTTCCACCCAGCGTTGCGCCTGCGCGAGTTCGCTCTCCAGTTCCCG
>JANMKS010000379.1:0-1835 GCA_031372155.1 Sphingomonas sp. | reverse complement strand
GATATGCTGTGCGGGCGGCGCGAGGCTGTCATCGACCGTTGTCGGCAGTTTCATCTCGACGATCGGCGCCTTCGACCATCCGAAGGCGCGCGCGTCGGTATAGGCCTTGTCCATGTAGTCGAGCGTCGGCGCTATGATGATCCCGCAGGTGTGATGCTCGGCGCGCTCCTTGCCCGGGAGCACGCTGAAGCTCGGCAATTCGGACAGGGCGACATTCATCCGGAACGTGCCCGATCCCGTCTTCCACTGGTCGATGCGCTTTTTGAACGCGGGCGGCTGGTCGTTCGCGGCGACCAACTGCTGGTACAGCAGTCCCGGTCCGACATTGGCCGCGACGATTTTCGCTGCGATCTCCTCGCCGCTTTCCAATCGCACACCCGCGACGGTTTTGCCGTCGACCAGAACCTTGGCGACCGGACTGTCGAGGCTGATCTCGACCCCGGCTTCGACGCACGCCTCCGCCATATACTGGGTTATTGCGCCCATACCGCCGACGCTGTGACCCCACATGCCTTTCTTGCCGTTCAACTCGCCAAAGACATGGTGGAGCAGGACATAGGCGCTGCCGGGCGTATCGGGGCTGGCGTAATTGCCGACGACGGCATCAAAGCCGAACGCCGCTTTGACTTCATCGCTTTCGTACCAGCCGTCGAGGAAATCGCGGGCCGACTTGACAAAAAGATCAAGCACGTCGCGTTGCGCCTCGATATCCATGGCGGCAACGCTACGGCCCTGGCCAGCCGCCGCCAGCAAGGCACGGATGCCGCCACCAGCATTCGGGGGGGTCTTGAGCGAGATGCCGCGCAAGACCTCCGCAACGCGCTCGAGTGCTTCTTCATAACGGGGAAAAGTTCTGGAATCGGCTTCCGAAAAGCGTGCAAACTCTTTTTGGGTCCGCTCGGTGCCGCCACCAAGTTTCAAGTAATTGTTCTCGAACGGGAAAAAGTTGGAGATCGTGCGCTCGACGACTTTCCAGCCGCGTTCATGCAAACGCATGTCCTTGATGACCTTGGGCCGCAGGAGACTGACCGTGTAACTCGCCGTCGAATTGCGGAAGCCGGGGTGAAACTCCTCGGTCACGCATGCCCCGCCGATCACGCCGCGGCGCTCGAGTATGCGAACCTTCAGCCCTGCCTTTGCCAGGTAGAATGCACAGACGAGCCCGTTGTGACCGCCCCCGACGATGATCGCGTCGTACCGTTTTGTCACACACTGTACCTCTCGGGCGGGCGGCACTGCCGCGTCTCGGGAATGATCGACCGTATGCGCCGCGCAAAGCTCCGCAGACACACTTCGCTCGCGGCCAGCGGCCCCGATGTAAAGTAGTGCGACTCCATGCCCGCCTGCACTCCCTCGATCAGCCAGGTGTCTTCGCGGTTGACCACGCGGTTGATGCGCTCGTTGGCATAGCGCGCAAGCCGCATCTCCCGACGATCATCGGGCAAGGCATAGGCCATCACGCGCAGCATCGTCACCGTTGGCGATACGGGAACCCAGTGCATGAAGTCGATCTGATCGGCATAGATATCAAACGCCATGTTCGGCCATAGCTTCCAATAGAGCCAGCGCCGCTGCGCCGCCTCAGGCAAATGATCGACGCACGGCAGGTGCGTCTGATAAAAGCGTTCCCAGAAGTTGGCCGACGGGCGATCGACGATCTCGCCCGACATCTTGTCGACCCAGCCATGCGCCGCGATCGCGTAGCTCTTCGCAAACAGCCGCGTCAGCCCGTCGTGCGCGACCGGGATGTGGAGGTTGTCCGAATAATTGTCGCCGACATTCTTCCAGTTGACGGCGCGCGGCCGCGACCAGGGTGTGCCGATCGGCCGCATCTC
>JANMKS010000375.1:0-7940 GCA_031372155.1 Sphingomonas sp. | reverse complement strand
GGTCATCTGACCGCTCGATCAAGCGCCAGATTCAGGGCGAACTCGCGTGGAGCCGGCTGCTGCGGCGCAAAGTCGTCGTGAACGTGGGTGACGAAGAAGTGCAGTCGATCATCGACAGGCTGCAGGCTTCGAAGGGGACCAGGGAGTTCCACATCGGCGAAATTTATCTGTCCGCGACGCCGGAAAACTCTACCGAAGTCATCGCGAATGGCCGCAAGATCATCGACCAGATCCGGCAGGGCGGCTCTTTTGCAGCCTATGCCCGGCAGTTCTCGGAGGCGTCTACTGCGGCGGTGGGCGGCGACCTCGGCTGGGTTCGCGGCGCGCAGCTCCCGGATGCGCTGGCTCAGGCCGCAGAAGAATTGTCAGTCGGTCAGATTGCGGGGCCGATCGCGGTACCGGGCGGGTTCTCGATCGTTTATCTGGTCGACAGTCGTCAGGTCTTGATGAGCGATCCCCGCGACGCCACGCTGAACCTTCGCCAGATGTCGGTGAAGTTCGACCCCGGACTTGCTCCGGCAGCCGCCACGGCGCGGGCCGAGGCGTTCGCAAAAGCAACGCGCTCGATGGGTGGTTGCGGTCGCGTGGCCGAAGTGGCCGCCGCCCAGGGCGCTGAAGTTATCGACAACGATCAGGTCAAGGTCCGCGATCTCCCACCGGCGCTTCAAGATATGCTCCTGAAGCTGTCGGTCGGTGAGGCAACGCCTCCGTTCGGCTCTCAGGCAGAGGGCGTTCGTGTCCTTGTGTTGTGCGGACGCGATGACGCGGCAGCGGCGAATGGTCCGACATTCGACCAGATCATGTCTCAGGTTGAGGAGACGCGGGTCAATCAGCGCGCACAGCGATACCTGCGCGATTTGCGACGCGACGCGGTGGTGGAATATCGCTAGCAGCTTCGATCCCTGCGCACCGCTCGCGGTTGCCCTCGGCGATCCCGACGGCATAGGTCCGGAGATCGTCGCGAAGGCCTGGGTCGAGCGCAAGCGCATCGGGTTGCCCCCGTTTTTTGCCGTGGGCGACATTCGCTCTATAGAAGCAGTGTGGCTGGGCCCGACGGTTCGTATCCGCGATCCCAGAGAAGCATGCGGCGTGTTCGCCGACGCCTTGCCGGTAATGCAAGTCGAAGGCGCCGGCCCGGTGACGCCAGGCCAGCCGACGCTCGAAGGGGCACGGTGCTCGCTCGACTCGCTTGAACTCGCGGCGGGCATGACGCGGGCCGATTCGGTGCGTGGCCTCGTCACGGGGCCCGTCTCGAAGTCTCAGCTTTACGCCATCGGGTTCACCCATCCCGGACAAACCGAATTCATCGCCGAGCGGTGCGGGGTTGCCAAAGACAACGCAGTCATGCTGCTTGCCGGTCCCACATTGAAGGTCGTCCCCGTCACGACCCACGTTGCGCTTGCCGACGTGTCTGCCTTGCTCTCGGTCGAATTGATTGTGACCAAGGCACGCGCAGCATCGCGCGGGCTACAACGCAATTTCGGTATTCAAAACCCTCGTCTCGCATTTGCCGGTTTCAATCCGCACGCAGGGGAAAATGGGACGATCGGTCGCGAAGAGATTGATATCATAATGCCCGCTATCGAATTGCTTCGCGCCGAGGGGATCGACGCGACGGGGCCGATTGCGTCGGACGCCATGTTCCACAGTCGTGCCCGCGCGGAATACGATGTCGCGATGTGCATGTACCATGATCAGGCGTTAATCCCGCTCAAGACGCTGCACTTCGACGACGGCGTGAATATGACGCTCGGCCTGCCGATTGTTCGTACCGCACCCGATCACGGCACGGCCTTTGCGATAGCGGGCAAGAATATAGCAAATCCGGGCGCGATGATCGCAGCGATAAAGATGGCGGCACAAGCAACCGATTGCCGCAGTGCACTGGCCTGCACACAAGCGGCTTGAGCGATCGTCCTCCGCTCCGCGACGTCATCGCGCGTCACGGTTTGACGGCCAGCAAGGCGCTCGGCCAGAATTTCCTTCTCGATAGCCAGTTGCTCGGCCGGATCGCCGCAATACCGGGCGATTTGAAAGGTGCGTCGGTCTATGAAGTGGGCCCGGGTCCGGGCGGATTGACGCGTGCGCTGATCGACACCGGAGCGCGCGTGGTGGCGGTCGAACGAGACCGACGCTGCCTGCCTGCGCTTGCGGAACTCGGCGAGCATCATCCCGGGCAACTTCGCATTATCGAAGGCGACGCGAGCAACGTCCGCCTGGAAAACGTCATCGATCCGGGTGGGCATATCGTCGCAAACCTGCCCTACAATGTCGGGACCGCGCTGCTTGTCGACTGGTTGACGGGCGAAGCATGGCCACCGCGATGGGCCTCGCTGACGCTGATGTTTCAAGCCGAGGTTGCCGAGCGCATCGTCGCTGCTCCCGACAGCTCGGCCTATGGTCGGCTTGCAGTTCTGGCACAGTGGCGCAGCACGCCTTCGCTGGCTCTGAAAGTGCATCGCTCGGCCTTCACGCCTCCACCGAAGGTTATGTCCGCCGTTATTCACATCCTGCCCTTGGCACAGCCCCCCGGCGTAAAGTGTGCTTCGATCGAGCGATTGACCGCCGCCGCGTTCGGACAGCGTCGGAAGATGCTGCGTCAAAGCGTAAAGGGACTGCCGGGCGCACTCGACGCACTGGAGACACTCGGCATAGACGCGACGCGGCGTGCCGAAACACTCACCGTTGACGATTTCGTCGCAATCGCACGTCTGCTCTAATTAGGCTTGCCGGCGCTTACCGTCGGGTGCGGCGTGACAGCCTGTGCCGAAAGCGCAGGGCCGGACCCGCCACGCTCGATCGCCGCCGCGAGCGAGACCTGCTCAGGGCATGAACTCACGCACAATGTTTTCACCTTTGCCAGGTTCTCCTTGGCCTTGGTGACTGCGCCTTTGCTCACCAATGCTTCGCCTTGCCCGGCGAGCGCGGCAACGTCATTGGGCTCCATCGACAACGCTTCGCGGTACAGGCGGATGGCCTTGCCCGGCAGTCCCTGACGTTTGGCGACGTCGGCGAGCACTATATAAGCCTGCCGATTGCGGGGATCGACGGCCAGCGCGGTTTCAAGCGAATCGTTCGCCGTCTCGAGACGACCCGCTGCGGCATCGGCCATTCCCGCGCGGGTCAGCGCGACCGAGCGGGCGTCGATCTGTCTCGCGGGACGCTGGCTATGGCTGACGCTCGATACGGTGGCGAGAACGGCGGCAAGCGCGATGGCCGGAGGCGTAAGGCGCATCAAGATCTCCAGAAACATTTGAATTATGACGCTAGCACGCGCGAATCAGGCGCGCGACGAAAAAACCGTCGGTCTTGTCCCGCGACGGGGTCAAGCTTCGGGCGACTTGAACGGTCCACCCCGGATGACGATCGAGGAACGACGCGACTTGCGCCTGACCCTCGTCGTCGATCAGCGAGCACACCGCATAGACCAATGCGCCGCCCTCGTTCACCAGCGGCACGGCGAGGTCGAGCACGTGGCACTGCACCTCGAGAACACGTGACAGCCGTTCGGGGGTGATCCGCCACCGTGCTTCGGGATTGCGGCGCAACGTCCCGCTTCCGGTGCAGGGCGCGTCGACAAGAACGACGTCAGCCTGTGCGCGCAGGTCATCAAGACCCTCGCGCTCCTTTCCTCCGTCCAGCAACCGCGTTTCGACTGTCGCGCCCGACCGCGCAGCACGCGGACCCAGCTTGGCCAGTCTCGTGCGATCCGTATCGGTTGCCACCAGGCGGCCCTGCCCGCTCATGCTTGCCGCCAGCGCCAGCGTCTTGCCGCCCGCCCCTGCACACAGGTCGATGACGACGCCCTTGCCGCCGGCTCCGCACAGCGCGACGATGTGCTGGCTCCCGGCATCTTGCACTTCGATCAGCCCCTCGCGGTAAGCGCTGTTCTGATCCAGCGAGATCTGCTCACTCAGCCGGAGCCCATCCTCCAGGCCTTCGATGGGCACCGAACCAGGAAATTGCCCAAGCATTGCCGCGCGCGAAGTCTTCAGCCGGTTGGCGCGCAGATCGAGCGGTGCCCGTTCCAGAAGGGCGCTGTGTTCTGCTTGCGGCAGCAAACTGGACAGCCACAGCGGCATCGCTTGCGGAAGCGCCGACGGTTCGTCCGGGACGATCGTGGCTGGCCCGTAAGTCGAGCCGTCGAACAGAAGGGCAAGTTCGGCGTCTTCGCGCGCCAGTCCGACCGTCGCTGCACGGCCGCTCTCTGGCAACTCGCCGAAGGCGCGGATCACACGATAAACGAGTTCGCGCACCGCGCGCCTGTCGCCGGATCCTGCAAATCGTCTTGTCTTGAACCACTCGGCAATGATCGTGTCGGCGGCCTGTCCGTTGTCGCGCGCCGAAGCGATGATCCGGTCAAGTAACTCGATTGCAGTCTGAACGCGCGCCGCCGGTGTCATCGCGTCGGGTAATTCGGCGCCTCGCGCGTGATCGTGACGTCATGGACGTGACTTTCGCGCAATCCCGCCCCTGTGATCCGGACGAATTGCGCGCGCTGCTGAAGGTCGGCGATCGTCCGCGATCCGGTATAGCCCATTGCCGCCTTCACGCCGCCGACCAGTTGGTGAATGACATCGCGCGCCGGTCCCTTGTACGCCACCTGCCCTTCGATTCCCTCGGGAACCAGTTTCAGCTGATCCTTGATGTCCTGCTGGAAATATCGGTCGGCCGATCCGCGCGCCATTGCGCCCACCGAGCCCATGCCACGATAAGATTTATAGCTGCGACCTTGATACAGGAAGCTTTCTCCGGGAGCTTCCTCGGTCCCCGCAAGCAGCGATCCGACCATGACTGTGGACGCTCCCGCCGCCAGCGCCTTGGCAATGTCGCCGGACGTGCGCAGCCCGCCGTCGGCGATCACGGGCACACCCGATTTCGCTGCTTCCTCCGCCGAATTCAGGATGGCGGTCAGCTGCGGTACGCCAACACCCGCAACGACGCGCGTCGTGCAGATTGAACCCGGGCCGATACCGACCTTGATCCCGTCCGCACCCGCATCGATCAGCGCACGGGTCGCACCCGCCGTCGCGACATTCCCCGCGACGATCTGGACCGAATTGCTCAATTTGCGAATGCGCTCCACCGCGAGCGAGACCATCTTGGAATGGCCGTGCGCAGTGTCCACGACGATCAGATCGCACTCGGCATCGATCAGCGCCTCGGTCCGCTCGAACCCTGCGTCGCCCGTCGTTGTTGCGGCGGCAACGCGCAAGCGACCGGTCGCGTCTTTCGTCGCGTCGGGATAGGTGACCGCCTTTTCGATGTCCTTGACCGTAATCAGCCCGACGCACCGGAAATCGTCGTCGACGACCAGCAGCTTTTCAATGCGACGTTGGTGCAGAAGCCGCTGTGCCTCATCCTGCGAGACGCCTGCGGGCACCGTTGCCAAATTCTGCCGCGTCATCAGTTCGCTGACCGGCTGATCGGGATTGCCCGCAAAACGGACGTCGCGGTTGGTCAGGATGCCGACCAGCCGCCCAGACGCCTCGACGACCGGGATGCCCGAAATACGGTGCCGAACCATCAGAGCACGCGCATCGGCCAGCGTCTGTTCGGGACGGATCGTGATCGGGTTGACGACCATGCCGCTCTCGAAGCGCTTGACCTGCCGCACGGCAGCCGCCTGTTCCTCGATACCGAGGTTGCGATGAAGAACGCCGATTCCGCCCAGCTGCGCCATGACGATCGCCATGTCGGCTTCGGTCACGGTATCCATCGCTGACGACAGGATGGGGATGTTGAGCGAGATGCTTTTCGTCAGTTGCGTCCGCGTATCGGCCTGGCTCGGCAGGACATCCGACGCTCCCGGCTGAAGCAGCACGTCGTCGAATGTCAGTCCGAGAGGAATTTCCATAGCCAGCGTTGCGCCTGTTGCGAGTCGTGGCGGTCCATGTAACCGCACGACCGCTCATGCGCCAGCGAGTGCCCGATTCTGCTTGGTGGTCGTCGGGGCTGGGCGCATAACAGGTCGCCTCGGGGGAATTCATTACCATGGAAACTTTGGTTGTTATCGTCGCCATCCTGGCGATCGTCTATGTCGCGATGGGCGTGAAGATGGTCCGGCAGGGATATCAATATACTGTCGAACGCTTCGGCAAGTTCACCTTCGTTGCCAACCCGGGCCTGACCCTCATCATTCCCTTCTTTGATCGCATCGGTCGCAAGGTGAACATGATGGAACAGGTGCTCGACATTCCGGGGCAAGAGATCATCACCAAGGACAACGCGATGGTCGCCGTCGACGGCGTCGTGTTCTTTCAGGTGCTCGATGCGGCAAAGGCCGCATACGAAGTGAGCGACCTGTATCTCGCGATCATGCAGCTCACGACGACCAACCTGCGCACGGTCATGGGATCGATGGACCTGGACGAGACATTGTCGAAACGCGACGAGATCAACGGACGGCTTCTCGCCATCGTAGACCTTGCCACCGAAGCGTGGGGCGTGAAGATAACGCGCGTGGAGCTGAAGGACATTCGTCCGCCCGCCGACATCGTGAACGCGATGACGCGCCAGATGAAGGCCGAACGCGAAAAGCGCGCATCCATCCTCGAATCCGAAGGTGCGCGCCAGAACGACATCAACCGGGCCGAGGGCCAGAAGCAGTCGCAAATACTCGAGGCTGAGGGTCGCAAGGAAGCCGCCTTCCGCGACGCCGAAGCGCGCGAACGGTCTGCACAAGCCGAAGCGACCGCGACGAAGATGGTTTCGGATGCCATCGACGGCGGCAGCGTTCAGGCAATCAACTATTTCATCGCACAGAAATACGTCGAGGCGATAAGCCTGTTCGCCACAAGTCCCAATGCCAAGACAATCCTTTTCCCGGTAGAGGCCACGCAACTGATCGGCACTCTGGGCGGCATCGGACAACTCGCCAAGGACGCTCTGCGCGACGACGACAAGCCAGCGACGCCCGCACCGCGCCGTCCCGGTCCGTTCGAGGCACAGCCGTGATGTACGGCCTTGAGGATCATTGGCTGTGGCTCATCGCTGCGGCGGTTTTGGCGACGGCCGAAATCGTTGTTCCCGGCGTCTTCCTCATCTGGATTGGCGCGGCGGCGCTCGTCACCGGCGTTCTCGCGCTGTTGCTTCCGATACCGATGGTCGCACAATTCCCGATCTTTGCCGTGGCGGCGTTTGTAGCGGTCTATGCCGGACGCCATTATCTCGTCCGCAATCCGATCGGATCGAGCGACCCTCTGCTTAACGATCGCACGGCGCGAATGATCGGAGAGATTGTCACGGCGGTCGAACCCGTCGACGGCAACGGTGGCCGGGTAAAGGTCGGCGACTCAGTCTGGTCAGCGCGCGGCGCCGAGGCGGCAATCGGCGATCGGCTGCGCGTTACCGGGTTCGAGCGTGGTATGCTCGTGGTCGAGCGGGTCTAGCGACCGAACTTGCCCATGACGCCGCCGAGTACCGAACCGAGTAGTCCTTCAAGACCCGTATCTTGCGTAGCCGCCGGGGCGCCTTGTGCACCGCTGCCTTGTTTCGCCATGTATCCGGCAACCAGCATCGCGACGAGCGGCAGCATCTTTTTGAGCAGGTCCGCCGAGATGCCCGAGTGAGCCGAAGCGTCGATCGCTACGGCCCGACTGCTATCCTTCGACCCGAATATGCTCCCGAGCACGTCGTTTCCCGCGCCAACGTCGGTCGGCCCGCTGCCGAGGACACTGTCGAGAAGTCCGCCGCCGCCCAGGCCCTGAACCATGCCTAGCAGTCCGCCGAGCCCCTGCGAGACATCCGCCTGCCCCGTGAAGCCGCCGAGCACCGCCGGAAGCAACGCATTGACGCCCTTCTGCGCCGTGCCCTCGTCCACGCCGAGTTCGCGCGCGATCGAGGCAATGCCGCCGCCTTGGGCGATCAGGTCGTTGATGTTCACCGGCAAACTCCTGTCAGGACGCGTATGGAAACGGCAAAGCGGATCAGGCTGCCTT
>JANMKS010000367.1:0-6388 GCA_031372155.1 Sphingomonas sp. | reverse complement strand
CCCGCAACCATGAGCAATTGCTTGAACATCTGCGGCGCTTGCGGAAGCGCATAGAACTTGCCCGGATGGACGCGACTGGGAACGAGATAGTCGCGCGCGCCTTCGGGACTGCTCGCGGTCAGGATCGGCGTCTGGAACTCGGTGAAGCCCTGATCGATCATCCGTCGCCGGATGCTCGCGATGACGTTCGAGCGAAGCACGATATTGGCGTGCAGCCGCTCCCGCCGGAGGTCGAGATAACGATATTTCAGACGAATTTCTTCGGGATACTCCGCCTCGCCGAACACTGGCATGGGAAGTTCCGAAGCCGAGGATTGCACCGTCACTTCGCGCGCGCGAACCTCGATCTCGCCCGTCGGCAGGTTTGCGTTCACGGTCTCGGCGGAACGCGCCACCACTTCGCCGTCGACGGTCACGACCGACTCCGCGCGCAGCTTGTCGAGGATCGCATGGGCGGGCGAATCGGTATCTGTCACGATCTGTGTGATGCCGTAATGGTCGCGCAGGTCGACGAAAAGCAGATTGCCGTGGTCGCGCTTGCGGTGGACCCAGCCCGACAGCCGTACCCCCTGTCCCACTTCGGAGGCGCGCAGTTCAGCGCATTTGTGCGTTCGATAGGCGTGTGTCATGGCCGCGGCTAACACAGGGCAAGCCCCGCTTTGTCAAGGCGTTGGCACCGGCTATGGGACACACATGAAGATTCACGCCTTAATCGAAGACAGTGCAACGCTCGCCGATTTCTGTTCGCGCATGGCCGCCGCCAAATTCGTCGCCATCGATACTGAGTTCATGCGCGAGAACACCTTCTGGCCCGAACTCTGCCTGATTCAAGTGGCCGACGAGCATGAGGCTGCGGCAATTGACCCGATGGTGCCGGGCATCGACATGACCCCGCTGTTAAAGCTGATGACCGACAATGAGGACGTATTGAAGGTCTTTCACGCCGGCGGGCAGGATATCGAGATTGTCTATAATCTGACGGGCAAGACCCCGCATCCGTTGTTCGACACGCAGATCGCGGCAATGGCGCTGGGGCAAGGCGAGCAGGTCGGTTACTCTAACCTCGTCGACCAGTGGTTAGGCATTCAACTCGACAAGGGTGCGCGATTTACCGACTGGGCGCGGCGGCCGCTCGACAAGCGCCAGATCGACTATGCGGTCGGCGACGTGACCCACTTGGCAAAGATTTTTCCGATGATGCTCGATCGCCTGATCAGCACCGGTCGCGGAGGCTGGCTCGATCAGGAAATGGAACGGCTCGCCGACCCTTCCAATTACGTGACCGAACCGCACGATGCCTGGCAGCGGGTCAAGATCGCGAGCCGCAAGCCCGAAGTGCTGGGACGATTGCGCGCGCTGGCATCGTGGCGCGAGCATGAGGCCCGCAACAAGAACTTGCCGCGCGGCCGAATCGTCAAGGACGAAACGCTGGGTGATATCGCGCTACATCCGCCGCGCAGTCAGTCAGAGCTGTCGAAAGTCCGCGGGCTGTCGGCATCTTGGGCCGGGAATGACATCGGCGGGCGCATGATGGCTGCACTCGAGAGCGCCTTGCCCATGCCTTTGGAAGACATGCCGGTTCGCGATGAACGAAAACCGGGTTTGGGCAAGGACGGCGCGCTCGTTGCCGACTTGCTGAAATTGTTGCTGAAGATACGAGCGAAAGAATCGAACGTTGCGCCGCGCCTTCTCGCCCGGACCGATGACCTCGAATTGCTTGCCGCCGGGGTACGCGAGAATCTTTCGATCCTGACCGGGTGGCGCTTCGATCAGTTCGGACGCGACGCGCTAGACCTGGTGGAGGGCAGGCTCGCTTTTGCGGTCGTCAATGGCCGGATGAAGATGACCCGCACCGAAGACACCGGCTAAGTTGCAGCTTCGACTTTCGCGTTAAGCCCAAGAAACGTCGCGAGCTGTCGGTGACGCCGCTCGACTGCGTCGCCATACAAATCCCTGCTACCGTTCAGTTGCAAAAGCAGGTCCATGCCTTTGATCGTGAGGGCGGTGTTAGACAGCGGCGCTTCGACCCCGCCGCTCAGGCGCTGGCCAAGTCGCATGGCGAGGCCCCAGCCGACGGCCCGCTCCCGATCCTCCGACGCGGCGAGTTCACTCAGAACCGGGGGAGCACCGAGACCTCCGCCAAAACTCGTGAACAACGCCTGTCCTATCATCGCCCGTCCACGACCATCGATTCCGACCCAGTTGCCGTGCAACGCGACTTCCAGTCCGCGCCCCGCCCTGAATTCGGGGCTGGCCGCCCACGCAACGTCCCCTAGCAAGCAGGCGGCGTGGCGAAGCCGGGCGTCCGCCGCCGCCTGTTCGCCAAAGACAGGTGCGATCCATTTCGCAAGAAGATCGCCATGTTCTTGAAACCGGCCCTGCCGGGTGCCCGCCGCGCGAGCGGCCGCCAACAGCGGATCTTCGGACTTTTCCGCATCGGCCAGAGCGTCGTGCAGCAAGCCCTCTCTTAGCCCGAACGCAGAGACGACGAAGGCGCT
The DNA here is from genome assembly GCA_031372155.1 of Sphingomonas sp. GTDB lineage: Bacteria > Pseudomonadota > Alphaproteobacteria > Sphingomonadales > Sphingomonadaceae > Sphingomonas_O. The sequence continues at coordinate 3,890 of JANMKS010000367.1, read as the reverse complement.
TGACCCTAATTGGCGTGCCAGTGTCGCCAGCAGCGCAGCAGCATCACCAAGCGCGGGGATACGCGACGAGGACAGCGCGGCAATCGACTTGAGCTGCTTGCGGTCGATCCGTGTCACTGCGCGCAACAAGCGAACCGCGGCCTGCGGCGGCATTGCATATTGATGAAGCACGGGGAGCGGATAGTCGGTAAGGTGCATGTGCAATCGGGCAAGGGCACGCCATGAACCGCCGACGAGGTAGAAAGGCAGATTGCGCTCGACGTTCCGCCAACCCGCCTTCACCAGCAGCTTGCCGACGTGGCGGTCGAGGGCACCGCGCCCTTGAATGCGGATTGCACCAAGTCTGAGTACGCCCAGCGGCAACGATATGCGTTCGTGTATCGTGCCCGCCTTCACCCGAATTAATTCCAAACTTCCGCCGCCCAGGTCGCCCACAATTCCATCGGCTTCAGGAATCCCGGACAGCACGCCCAGTCCCGCCATGCGCGCCTCGTCCTCACCACTCAGCAGGCGCACGTCGAGGCCGATTTCAGCCGCCTGTTGGATGAACAGCCCGCCGTCGCTGGCATCGCGCACTGCGGCAGTGGCGACGGTACGAACCGTGGTGACACGCATCGCAGCGGTTACCGCCCGGAAACGGCGCAGCGCCCGAAGTGCGATCTTGACCGAGCCCGGATTCAGCGCGCCGCCTTTTTCGAGACTTCCACCGAGCCCGGCCGTCACTTTCTCGTTGAACAGTATTGCAGGCGCGCGTCCCGAGCCGTCATAGACAACGAGGCGAACCGAATTCGATCCGATATCGACGATGGCGGTAGGCTCCGACGTCACGCGTCAGCGCCGCCCGAGCGTAAGGGTGGGCACCGCGTCACGACCTTCGAGCGCGGCACCACGCCCCGAGAGCGAAGGGTTGGTCATGAAGTAGCGGTGGAGATTGAATGGCTTGTCGCCGGGCTGGATTCGAAGGTAGCGACCGTCGGCCAGCAGCTCCCAGCTCTGTTCGTTGTCCATCAAATTTGCGACCAACACCTGATCGAGTACCTGATCGTGCACGGTCGCATTCAGGATCGGCAGCATGTATTCCACGCGGCGATCGAAGTTGCGTGGCATCCAGTCGGCCGAGGATATGTACAACCGCGCGCCGTCGTTGGGCAGCGCCTTGCCGTTGCCGAACGCCCAGATGCGACTGTGCTCCAGAAAGCGGCCGACAATAGATTTGACGCGTATGGTTTCGGACAGACCCGGAACGCCCGGACGCAGGCAGCAGATACCGCGCACAACCAGCTCGACGGGCACGCCTGCGCCACTCGCCTCGTACAGCTTGTCGATAATCGCCGGATCGACCAGCGAATTCATTTTGGCCCAGATGCCCGCCTTCCCGCCGGTCCGCGCATGGCCGATTTCACCGTCGATCAATTCGGCAAGTGTCGATCGCAGACTTTTGGGGCTCATCGTCAGAAGTTCGAGATTAGCCGGCTCGACGTATCCCGTGATGTAGTTGAACATCTGTGCGGCATCGCGTGCGATCCGCGGGTCTGCCGTAAAAAAACTGAGGTCTGTATAGATCCGCGCCGTAACCGGATGGTAATTCCCGGTGCCGAAGTGGCAGTAACTGCGGTATCCGCCGGCCTCCCTGCGAACCACCATCGAAACCTTGGCGTGAGTCTTCCAGTCGATAAACCCATAAACCACCTGCACGCCCGACCGCTCGAGCTGCGACGCCCAGAGCAAGTTCTGCTCCTCGTCGAAACGCGCCTTCAGTTCGACGACCGCCGTCACCGACTTGCCCGCCTCCGCCGCGTCGCACAGCGCGCGGATCACGTTCGATTGTTTCCCCGCGCGATAGAGCGTCTGCTTGATAGCCACCACCTCCGGATCGGCTGCCGCCTGTCGAAGGAATGACAGCACCACGTCGAAGGTTTCGTAGGGGTGATGGACGATGATGTCCTTCGCGCGGATCGCAGCAAAGCAATCGCCGCCGTGCTCGCGGATGCGTTCGGGAAAGCGCGGCACGTAGGGAGTGAATTTTAGGTCGGGACGTTCCTCGTCCACGAGCAATTCCAGCGCGCCGATGCCAAGAAATCCGCCCGTCTCGGTGATTATCGCGTCAGCGCCGCCCAGCTCGTCCTTGATTGCCGCCTCCAACTCGGCAGCCATGCCGTTTTCGAGTTCCAGGCGGATCACGCGGCCGCGGCGGCGTCGCTTTATCGCGCTTCGGAAGTACCGGACCAGGTCCTCGGCCTCCTCCTCCAGCTCGATGTCGCTGTCGCGAAGGATACGAAACGCACCAGCCGCAATGACACGGTACCCAGGAAACAATATTCCCGTGAAGCGTCGAAGGATGCTTTCCATCGCGATGAAGTGTGCGCGTTCCCCGGGCAAACGCACGAAGCGCGGGACCGTCGGCGGAATCATCACCAGTTCGCGGATCGGCTCGCCGTCGTCCAGGCGGCAGAGGTCGAAGATGACGCTTAGCCCCTGATTGGGAATGAACGGAAAGGGGTGCGCCGGATCGAGTGCCTGCGGCGTGAGTACGGGAAATATCTGGTCACGGAAATACCGTTCCAGCCATTCTCCCGCGTCCGCGTGAACTTCATTTTCGTCGAGAACGTCGATTTCCACGTCGGCAAGATCGTTACGCAGGATTTGCCACTGAACTTGCTGGTCCGCCATCAAAGCGTCGGCATCGGCGCTGATTGCGGACAATTGCTGCCCGACCGACAGTCCGTCGACTGAGTGCTCGTCAATGTCCTGAAGCTGCTGACCCTTCAGCCCGGCGACGCGCACCATGAAGAATTCATCGAGGTTTGCCCCCGATATCGACAGGAAACGCAAGCGCTCAAGCAGCGGATGGGCGGGGTTGCGCGATTCCTCGAGAACGCGGCGATTGAACGCCAGCCAGCTGAGTTCCCGATTAAAATAGCGCGCATCGCTCTGTGCATGGGCGGATGGGGACGTCGCCTTGTTCATCCCCTGCCCCTAGCCGAGTGACTGCAGCCCGTCGACCGTTCCCGCCAGCACTTCGCGCGCCAGCGGCACCGTAATCGCACGTCGCCGCGAAAGCGAAGCCGCGTCCAGACTGTCGACGATCGCGATGACAGAATGATGACTGCGTTCGATTCGCGGGGTCAGATAGCTGATAAGTTCGGGGGATGCAGGGATGCCCCGACGCTCCAGCAAGCGACGGATCAGCCGCTCCACAAGCACTTCGTCAGGATCGTTGAAGCTGACATGCGGGGTGGCGGCAAGGCGCGACCGGAGGTCGGGCAGTGTGGCACGCCACACCGGTGGGACGGCATCTGCGATGAGCAAAAGCGGGCGGCGCCGTGCCTGCGCGAGATTCCACTGGTTGAATATCTCGACCTCGTTGCGGCGTTCCGCATCGTCGATCAAAGTGCCCCCGCGTGCGGCGAAAAGCCGCCCGAACAGGCTGCGCCCGGATTTGCGCGGCCCCGTCAGGATCATTGTGCAGACCGGCCATGTCGGGAAGGCGCCGATGCGTCGCACCGCCTCCTCGTTGGAGGGCGTAACGACGAAGGCGTCGTCGCTGTCGTCCGCCGGCCAATCGAGCGGCAGCGCGATCTGGTTCATGGTGTCGGGGGGGATGTCGCAGAAGCAGGTCCGGCCCGCCGGATACGAAGCGTTCCGCTCCCTTCCTCGACCCGGAACCCGCGGGCCGAAAGTGCGGCACGCAGCGCGGCAATGTCCCCCCCAAACGACACGCGCATCACCGATACTCCACCGAGCGCAAGGCTGGTCGTGCTCAGCGAAGCCACGCCCGGGATCCCTCGAACCGCAGCCTCCGTGGCGCTCACCGATCCAACATCGGGCGTTTCGAACTGCACCGTAACCGTCGTTGTCGTACCAGTCTCAGCCGTCCGATTGGCCGAAAC
>JANMKS010000332.1:0-6746 GCA_031372155.1 Sphingomonas sp. | reverse complement strand
CCACAGCCAACAACTGAGCCGCAAGGAGACGCGACATGAGCGATATCGATGAGACCGCGCTGAACGCCTTTGTCGGCAAGATGCTTGGAGATCTTGGGGGCGCGTTTAGTGTGCCCACGGTAAGGATCGGACAGCGGCTCGGCCTGTTCGCCGCGCTTCACGATGACGGCCCCGCGACAGCGGCCGAACTGGCGGCGCGAGCCGGCGATCTGGCGGAACGCTATGTTCGTGAATGGGCTTTGGCGCAGGCGGCCAACGGCTACGTCAATTACGATGCCGCGGCGGATCGATTTAGCCTGTCGCCCGAACAGGCTATGGTTTTTGTGATTAAGGACAGCCCGGTTTATCTCGCCGGGGCGTTCGAGCTGGCCGCAGCCATGATCGAGGCAGAAGCCAAGGTCGAGGAATGCTTCCGGCACGGTACAGGCGTGAGATGGGGCGACCACGCAGGCTGCCTGTTTTGTGCAACGGGCCAGTTCTTCCGGCCCGGCTATGTCAACAACATCGTCCAAAACTGGCTTCCCGCGCTCGAAGGCGTCGAAGCCAAGCTGCAAGCGGGAGCGCGCGTTGCCGATGTCGGTTGCGGGGTGGGTTTCTCGACGCTGCTGATGGCGCAAGCCTATCCGCAAAGCAGTTTTGTTGGGTTCGACTTTCACGAGCCGTCGATTGCCGAAGCCCGCAATCATGCCCGAGAACATGGTCTTGGCGACCGCGTTCGGTTCGAGGCTATCGCCGCCAAGGATATCGCGGAAACCGGCTTCGATCTGATCACGATGTACGATTGTCTTCACGACATGGGCGACCCGGCGGGGTGCGCTGGGCATATGCGGCGCATTCTTGCCGATGATGGCACTTGGATGGTTGTCGAGCCGAACGCGGGTGACAACCCCGCCGACAACATGAACCCCGTCGGCCGGTTGTTTTACAACGCTTCGACAATGATCTGCGTCCCCACCTCGCTCGATCAAGAAGTGGGCACTGGGCTTGGCGCCCAGGCGGGCGAACGGCGCCTGAGCGAGGTCATTCGCAGCGGCGGGTTCCACAGCGTGCGCCGCGCGACCGATGGCCCGTTCAACATTGTGCTCGAAGCGCGCTGATTGTTTGCTCCGCGCCGGTGCGAAAGCGGATCGATTCCGCGACTACCGATTGCGATCCGCGAAGGGACGGGCGTTGACGGCTGAAACCGATTACTTGATCGTGGGGGCGGGCGCCGTCGGGCTGGCGTTCGCCGATACGTTGCTCGCGGAAACTGATGCGCACTTGACAATTGTCGATCGCGAAGTCGCGCCCGGCGGCCACTGGAACCACGCGTACCCGTTCGTCGCCCTGCATCAGCCGTCGATAATCTACGGCGTGAACTCGAGAGCGCTCGGCACCGGCGCGAAGGATCTGGTCGGGCACAACACCGGTCTTTACGAGCTGGCCAGCGGCTCCGAAGTGCTCGCCTATTTCGATCAGGTGATGCGCCGTCATCTATTGCCCAGTAGGCGCGTCACCTATTATCCGTTGTCCGAGTATAAGGGTGACCAAACCTTCGTATCATTGGCGTCCGGTGCCCGAACCAAGCTCAAGGTGCGCCGAAAGACCGTCGACGCGACGTATATGGAAGCGGCGGTGCCGGCTCTCCACACGCCCCGCTTTGTGATTGGAGAAGGCGTGCGGTTTGTCGCGCCTCACGCGCTGCCCGGCGAACTACGGCGCGGACCGGTGCCGGGAGCGTATGTGATCCTGGGCGGCGGCAAAACGGCGATGGACGTGGCGCATTGGCTGCTGACGACGGGCGTCGCGCCCGATGCGATCACCTGGGTCCGACCCCGCGATTCCTGGCTGCTTAACCGGCAGACAGTTCAACCATCGATGGACTTCTTCACGCAGTCCGTGGGCGGACAGGCGTTGCAGATGGAAGCCTACGCAGCAGCCCACGATGTCGACGATTTGTTCGCCCGACTGGAGCGTGCGGAGATCATGTTGCGGATCGATCGGGCAGTAAAGCCGAGCATGATGCGTTTTGCCACAATCTCGAAAGCTGAAATCGAACTTCTTGGGCGGATCAAGGGAGTGTTTCGCCGAGGCCGAGTGCTGGCTTTACAAGCGAGCGGGATCGAATTTATCGATGGAAAAGAGGCGATCCCCGGCGCGCCACTCTACATCGATTGCACTGCATCCGCAGCAGCGCCTCGCCCGCTGCAACCTATATTTCAGGGCGACCGCATCGTGCTGCAGTTCGTCCGATCGCCGCTGACTGTGCTCAGCGCGGCGATGATTGCCTTTGTCGAAGCGCACAACAAATACGACCTCAGCAAGAATGCGCTCTGTTCACCCGTAGCAATGTCCGACAGCGTCGCCGATTATGTGCCGATCATATTGGGCAACATGGCCAACCAGCGCCAGCAATCGCAGGACCGGGAACTTCGTGCGTGGATGCGCAACGCGCGGCTTGACGGTTTTGCCGGACTAATGGCCGCCGTAGATGCCGACGACATTGAAAAGCTGGCAATGGTACATCGTATACGGAAAGCTGCGCCAGACGCCTTTGCCAACTTGACGCGTATTGCAGCCGCAGGGAGATGTGACGCGTAGCGGCAGCTTGGATAAAGCCGCCCGCTTTCTTCCCGATTGCGTCGGTGATGCTGGCCACAACAGCAAATCACGTCTGAACGCTGCTTTGTAAATCAAATTTTAGATGTTTGCGACAAGGGGACAATGTCCGCTTTGCCTCCGTCCAGTACGTTAAGCGGACAGTCTGTTACCGGCCCAGTTCGGGACATTTGAATGCTGCGAGAGCAGAGGATCCACCAATATTTTGCGTCGAGACCACCCCTCTAGCTGCGCCTGTATCCGGCTGTGTAGCTAGCCGCTGGCTTGCGACCGATACTGGGCCGGAAGCGGACTGACCGCTGAGCGGAATCCATTTCATCAAAGCTGACGGGCGGCAAGTGATCCATTGCGGACTCGTGGTTCGTTGCGCGACGTGCCAAAGCCTATCAGCCCCTGGGAGACAGAACGAAGTTAGGGCGCTGCGGCCACGTAGATAGCGATGCGAAGCTTTGGCGTCCTTGCTGAACTCCATGAGGAACAGAGTTGATCAAGGTCCAATGCGCTCGCACAGGAGAGGGCCAACGGTTACGCAGGCAAGCCTGTCCGAATCGCTGTTAGGAAAGCCTGATGCCTCACTTGTTCAGCCCCTACACGCTGAAGGACGTCACCCTCAGGAACCGGATCGTGATGTCGCCGATGACGATGTACCGTTCGGTCGATGGATGTATGACCGATTTTCACGTCATGCTGATGGGGTCACGCGCGGCGGGCGGTTTCGGTCTCGTGTTTCCCGAGCAGATCGCCATCACCCCAGATGGCCGCACCAGCGTCAGCTGCGCCGGGATCTGGGACGACGCCCAGATCGACGGGCTCGCCCGGGTCACGCGCATCATCAAGGACATGGGCGCGGTGCCCGCCATTCAGCTCGGTCACACGGGTCGCAAGGGGAGCCTCACCAAGCCTTGGGAGGGCAACACGCAGCTGCACCCCGACCACCCCGAAGGGTGGCAGGTGCGTGGTCCGTCCCCGGTTCCATATGGCGGCCGGTCTCCGCTGCCGGTTCATGAGCTCGGGATCGGCGAGATCGGTGCGCTCCACCAGGCCTACGCAGATGCCGCGCGGCGTGCGGAACTCGCCGGGTTCGAATGGCTTGAGATGCATTTTGCTCATGGTTATCTCGGCAGCGCCTTCTTCTCGCCGCTCGCGAACAAACGTCGCGACGCCTATGGCGGGGACCTCGAAGGTCGGCTGCGCTTCCATCTCGAGGCGCTCGACGCCGTTCGCGGCGTCTGGCCCGCGCGCCTGCCCTTGACCGTGCGGCTTGGATCCGATGACCTCCATGCCGACGGCATACAGTTCGAGGACGCGGTCGTCGCAATCAGGCGGATGAAGGACCACGGCATCGACCTTGCTGACATCAGCTTCGGCTTCAATACAGACGCCATGAACAAGAATCCGCTTGCCGAGGTGGCGGCTATGGTCGAGCGTGGCAATCGGGTGCGCCACGAAGTCGGCATCCCCGTCGGCGTGTCCTGGAACCTTGGACAGCCAGACGTAGCTGATCGTGCGATCCGAGAGGAACGGATCGACCTCGTGCTTCTCGGTCGGCCCGCTCTGGCAAATCCCCACTGGCCGTTCTGGGCTGCCCGTGAGCTCGACCAGCCCGATCCCCTATCGCATTTGCCGGAGGACTGGTCCTGGTGGCTGCGCCGATCCGGGCCGCACGATCCGAATCTTGGATGGCCCCGAATGCACCGGCCAGACGAGATGCCACGGACGCCGGCTTAAATGGGACGGTTGGATGGCAACAATGCAGGCGCTTAGCGGTACGGCAAAAATGGGGCCGTTTGCCGCGTGACCGGTTTGGAGCACCAACGTAAGGATAGCCGCCGTACTCGGACACAGCTGAGGAACGACGGCTACTGGCGGAGAGTACTCCGCGCTGGGCGACCTTCGCCGGGTTTGTCAGACCGTCCAGCACTGGGCTGTTTTACGAATCGTTGATGATCTGGCCTAAAAATCGAACTGCGTGCGAAGGCCCACGGCGTTTGCGGTATAGTCGCGGTCCGTGCCCGCAAGCACTGCCGCATCGCTGATCCAGATTTGGCCGTAGTTAAGGTTGAAGCGGACATAATCCGTCGGCATCCACAGCAATGCAACTCCCGCCACCTGCTGCCGCCCGCCGATGATCGCGCCGCTGTTCAGATCAAGCCAGTCATAACGCAGGTTGACCTGAATTGCGCCGATCCCGCCCTTCCCGACCGGGTGCTTGGGCCGGATGCGGTCATGTGCGCCGCCCTTGTAGGTGGAGACGTCATCGGTCAGCAAATAGCCGACTTCAGCATATCCGCCGTTGAAGGTGGGATCGGCGAGGCCCGGGCGCAGCGCCGTCATCCACTGGCTCTCCGCCGTGGCATGGAAACGCCCGTTGATATAGGCGAGTTCCGCACCGAACGCGCGTTCGCCGCTGGCGCTGAACGCCTTAGTGTCGATCAGGCGCAAGTCGGTGGTATGGACGAAGGGCCTGGCCCGGTAGCGTGCGGTGGCCGAGGCATCGTTGAAATTGCGGAAATGTGCCGATGCACCCAGATGCAGCTGGCTCTTGCCGAGCTTGGGCATGAAGACCACACGTCCATCGACACTGTAGCTGTTGTTGGTGTCGGCATTGAGGTCGGCGGCGTTATCGGTGAAGACACCGCCCTGCACCAGCAGCAGCTTGCCGGTGTAAGTCGCGCTGGCGCCAACGCGGCGTTCGAAACCGAAGCCGGTGTTGAAGGCAGCGCGCTCCATGAAGCTGGTGTAGAGGTCGGATGTCATGTCCTCCATGCTCTGGAACGGCTTGTGCTGGCCGATGGTGAATGTGAGTTTCGGGCTGGCCTTGTAAGTCAGATAAAGGTCGGTCAGATCCACCCCGCTGTTGGCGAAATCCGCCTCGATTCGGTAGCCGAAACCGCCGGGCATGGTGCCGTCGACGCCAAGGTAGGCGCGGCGCAGTTCGGTGCCGATGCCTAGGCTCTTGCCGCCCACGATGCCGTCAGGCGCGTTGACTCCCGCCGTATCGACTTGCAGCCGCCCGCGCGGCTTGAACGACCAGCCGTCCTTGGTGGCGAGCTTGGGCGCGCCGTCCCAAGTGATCTCGGTGGTGGGTTTGGCCGTGGCCGTCTGGACCGGAACAGTCGGAATGGCGGCGACCGCCGCACTCGTCGCATCGGCCTTGGCCTGTGCCGTCGCGAGCTGGCCCTCCAGCGTATCGATCCGCTGCGCCATCTGCGCCATCTGCACGCGCATCGCCGCCAGATCCTGTTGGACCGCAGCATTATCGGCGACCTGTGCTTGCGCCGGCAGCGCCCAGCCGGCAGCGACTGCCAGGGCGATGGCGGATGAGCGGAAATGGTTGGTCATGCTTTTGAAATCCCATGATGAGTCGTTGTGAGCGGTAGTAGATGCGGTCGGGATTCGGGTGACCGCTCAGGTCGGCTTGAGCCGCTTCTTCTCCGTCACGTCGATCTGGACAACGCGCCCCTCATGCACGGTGAGGCAAACATTGCCGAATTTAAGGCCGGACAATGCCTCGCGCACATTGGCGATGCTTTCTTCGAGTTGCCGCGCAGCATCGGGTGCCAGCGGCTGGTCAGGCTTGCTGTTCATGGCAGGGGTCTCCTTCGAGGCTGAAGAGCTTTGACCGCCTGGGTTGGATGTGGATAATCTGGCCGATGGCGGGAGCGACCAGACTGGCATCGAGGTCGATCTCGACGACCGGGCCGCTCCCCTCCAGCGTGCCTTCAACTCGCCAAACACCGCCCTTGCGGAAGACATTGTCGACCAGCACCGGCTCGCCGCCGCTCGCGACGATTTCGATGTCGTGCGGGCGAACATGGATGCCGCCGGGCAGACGGTTGCTCTCGCCGACGAAATGCGAGACGAATGGCGTCGCCGGTTCCATATAGACCTGCTCGGGCGTGCCGACCTGGTCGATCCGGCCGTGGTCCATGACCACGACCCGGTCGGCCAGCTCCAGCGCCTCCTCCTGGTCGTGGGTAACGAAGATCGAGGTCAGTCCCATCTGTTTGTGCAGGTCGCGCAGCCAGCGGCGCAAATCCTTGCGGACCTTGGCATCGAGCGCGCCGAACGGTTCGTCGAGCAGCAGCAGCTTCGGCTCGATAGCGAGTGCCCGGGCGAGCGCGACGCGCTGGCGCTGGCCGCCGGAA
>JANMKS010000324.1:0-2961 GCA_031372155.1 Sphingomonas sp. | reverse complement strand
CCATTCGACGGTCCTTCCCGCCGGAGCACGGACGACCCAGTGCGATGTCGTCCGGTCATGCACGTCGATCCGCTCGACATTGTCCATGAAAGTGGCGAGATTACCGAAATCGCGCCAATAGGCGAAAAGTTCTTGTCGCGGACGGTTGATCGTCACCGTCGTTCCGATCAATTCATCGCCCTTCGCGCCGGCTATGCGGGGCGCAATCTTGTCGACGGCGTCATTGTCCTTCGACGTCGTCAGCGGCGCATCGTCGTGCGCCGTCATCGTCTCGTCCTTCATCGTGCTGCTCCAGGCTGGATGGCCAAAGAACACGCCGCTTCCACAAAGGATGCGCGGGTCGACCAAAAAAAGAGCATTCATAAACTGGGTTAGGATCAAAGGTCGGGCAGCACCTGATCGGCGATGCCCCATCCCGCAAGGTCGGCACTTCCAGCCCGGTCGACCAGAGCGTTGCCGTCATGGACGGTGAAAAGCCCGGGCTTCTCGATCGACCTCAATTCCTCCCAGGTTACCGGTGCCGCGACCGGAGCACCGGGACGCGCCCGCGCGACATAGGGCATGACTGCCGTACTGCCGCGCTCGTTGCGCAGCCAGTCGATGAAAATTCGCCCCTTGCGCTTGGCTTTCGACATCGTCGCGACGAACCGCTCGGGCTCTGCACTGGCCAGTGCCTGCGAAAAGCGATTGGCAAAGTCCTTCACCGCCGGCCATTTCGCCTCGGGTTTCAGCGGCACGACCACATGCACGCCCTTCCCGCCCGACAGCAGCGCGAACGACACCAGTCCCAGATCGGCAAGGTGCCCCTTCAGGTCGATGGCGGCCTTTCTGACCAGTTCGAACCCCAGCCCTTCGTCCGGATCAAGGTCGAACACCAGGCGGTCGGGCTTCTCGACATCCTCGATCCGCGCGCCCCAGCCGTGGAACTCGATCGTTCCCATCTGAACGCAGGCCACGATCCCCGCAATACTGTCGACCCAGAGATAGTCCTCGGTCGAGCCGTCCTTCTCGCGGATCGGCGCCTTGTGCACGACGTTACCACTGAAACTGCCCGCGTCATGCTTTTGGAAAAAACATGCCTTGGCACGACCCTGCGGACAACGCACCAAGCTGATCGGTCGTTGCCCGACCCAAGGCAGCATGATCGCGCCGACCGTCCGGTAATAATCGGCAAGCTGCCCCTTGGTGACCCCGTCGCCCGGAAAGATCACGCGGTCCGGATTGCTGATCTTCACTCCATCGTCGACCTTGGGCGGTGTCACTGCCTTTTCGACCTTGACCTCCTTTGCCGGCTTGTCGCCGCGCAGCCCTAGAAAGCTCGCATGACGTACCACGTTGTCGGCAGTGAACTCCGCAAACGCGATTTCGGCGACCAATTCCGGCTTGACCCATTTCGCGCCGCGGCGCGCCGTACGCGGAACCTCGACCGGTGCATCGTCCACCGCCAGCGCGTCGAGCTTGGCTCGCAGTTCGCTCAGCAAGTCGGCGTCGAACCCGGTTCCGACCTTCCCCGCATAGCGCAGCGTGCCGCCCTCGTTTAGCGCCAGCAGCAACGACTTGAAGCCACGCGTCCGCGCTTCGCTTTCGGTCCAGCCGACAATCACGAACTCCTGCCGCCGCGTGCATTTGACCTTCAGCCAGGCCTGCGTGCGGCTGCCCGAATAGGGCGCGTCGGCGCGCTTCGAAACGATGCCCTCATAGCCGCCGCTGCACATCGCTTTGAACAGAGCATCGCCACCACCGACGATATGCTCAGCAAATGCGATTTTCGATTGCGGTGCCAACACGGCCCGCAATCGCTCCTTGCGCTGGATGTTTGGCAAACCGGCAAGATCGGCCCCGTCCAGTTCGAGCAAATCGAAGGCGAACAATGTCAGCCCAGTGCTGCCGCTGTCCTTGATCGCGGTGCGCAAAGTCGAGAAGTCGGGCCGACCGTCAGCATCGAGCGCGCAAATCTCGCCGTCGATCATCGCGCTGCCCACGTCGAGAGTCTCCGCTGCGCCGACGATCTCCGGGAACTTCGCGCTCCAGTCGAGGCCGCTCCGCGTGAACACCTTGGCCTTGCCGCCCGCGATCGCGATCTGCGCTCGATACCCGTCGTACTTTACCTCGTGCATCCAGGCGTTGCCGCCCGGCACGGCATCGACCAGTGTTGCCAGCTGCGGCGGCCGGAACTCGGGCATCTTCGCGCGCCCGATCTTGCGCTTGGCGGGCGGCTTCTTGCCCGCTGCGATCTCGTCCATCGTGCGGCCGGTGGTGACGCTGGTCACGCATTGCTCGACCAGATCGTCGCTCCCGGCCGCAAACGCATCACCGACCTTGCGGAGCAGCCAGTTCTCGTTCTTCTCCTTGCCGCGCGGCTTCAGGCGGATAAGCATCCACTCGCCCTTCATCCGCCGACCGTCGAGCGTGAAGTGGAGATGCCCCTCGTTCAGCGTATCGGCGGTCTTGCCCGCGATCGGTGCCCATGTTCCGTTGTCCCACAGCATGACCGTGCCGCCGCCATATTCGCCCTTCGGGATGGTGCCCTCAAAATCGGCGTAGGACAGCGGATGATCCTCGGTCCGCACTGCCAACCGCTTGTCGTCGGGATTGGCACTCGGTCCCCGTGTCACGGCCCAGCTCTTCAGGACGCCGTCGACCTCGAGCCGGAAATCCCAGTGCAATCGCGTCGCATCATGGTTCTGCACGATGAAGCGATTGCCGCTGCCTGTGGCAATCTTGCCTGCGGGCTCAGCCGTCCTCGCGAAGTCTCGCTTGGCATTGTATTTTTGGAGTGCGTCAGGCCGCACGCTTCTTCACCGGTTTCTTTGCCGGAGCCTTCGCCGCAGGTTTTGCGTCCTCGCCGGGCTTCTCGATCGATTTCTTGAGCGCTGCCATCAGGTCGATGACATTGCTGCCGCCTTTCTTCGGCGCATCCTCCTCGTCAGGCGTGATGACCCCGCCCTTTGCCTTCAGCTT
>JANMKS010000319.1:0-2844 GCA_031372155.1 Sphingomonas sp. | reverse complement strand
CCATGATGCGAAACCCCTTCGTTTCGAGTTATTCGAACGAACGTACGTTCAGTTGGCTGCACTCGTCTTTATGGTGCCGTTGACGCCCGCCGGGAAAAAGCCGCCGCGATCGACTGCCAGCTTGTTCAGGAACACGATGTTGAGCACCTGACCGCCCGAACGGCTATACGCGAGGCCATTGGAGTCGGTCGGTACGATGTTCGATTGCTGGCCGACCGCACTGATGCCCTGATCGTCGTCGTTCGCTCCATCCAAACTGTCACGCGCGTTGGAGATCGCGTCCGCTGACGTCCGTGTCGCCGGTGTCGCCACACCCTTGGCATACAGCACGGTGCGAACCAGACCGGCATGGTAGGCTTCGGCGGCGAGCAACCCTGCCGCGGCCTCGAGATAGACCTTGCTAGTCAACAGCGGCGATGCCCCCTTGTAAGCGGTGACGCCGACGTCTTCGAAAATGAACGCGCCCAGCAGGAAATTGATGTCGTTGGCATAGGGATCGAAGGCGACGCCCGGCCCGACGAGGCCGGCGGCGCGCGCCGCCGAAGAAAATGCACCGGCGGGATCGGTGCCGCCGACGTCGATCGCCGGCTGAGCTACTGCCGATGCACCGAGCGCACTGCGCAGGAAATTGACGTGCGTAATTTCGTCCTGAGCAATCTCCTTGGCGTATTGTGCGACGACCGGATCGCTGAACGCGACCTGCCGCCCGCCAATGACTGCGCCCTGCGTTCCTGTACCGGTCAGCATACCCGCAGTCAGGCCCGTGCCGAACGCCGCGTATGAGTAAAACTGTGCCTCCAGATATTCGAGGTTCAGTGCAAAGTTCAGGATATCGGCGTCGGTGACGGCGGCGGGCGGCGTGCCCGGCGTCGGTGTCGGTGCGGCATCGTCATCCCCGCTGTCGAAACAGCCGCTCAACATGGAGGCGGCAGTAACGGCTGCCGCTGCGGTGCCTGCGGTCTTGAAGAAGTCGCGACGATCGTCGCGTCGTTTTGCGCGCGCATCGAATGCGGCGATGATGGCTTCGTTGCTGTTCATTGGATCAACTCCCGGATCGGGATGGAAGGGAAGCTTGGCGAAACTCAGTTCGCGGCGCTGGTCTTGATGTTGCCGTTGACGCCGGTCGGGAAGAACCCACCGCGATCCACCGCCATCCTGTTCAGATAGACAATGTTCAGCACCTGCCCGGCCGACCGGCTGTAGGCGAGGCCGTTTGCGTCGAGCGGAACGATGTTCGAGGCGCCGTTGATCGGGCTGATACCCTGGTCGTCGTCGGTCGTGCCGTCGAGGCTGTCACGTGCGTTCGAAATGGCATCCGCCGAAGTGCGCAGCGAAGGCGTCTGGATTCCCTTTGCATAAAGCACCGTACGTACAAGGCTTGCGTGATAGGCTTCGACCGCAAGGATGCCCGCCGCAGCTTCGAGGAACACCTTGCTGGTGATGAGCGGTGCCGCACCCTTGTACGCAGTCACACCGACGTCTTCAAAAATGAACGCACCGAGCAGAAATGCCTCGTCCGAGGCATAGGGATCGAACGCCTGGCCTGCGCCGACCAGACCCGCCGAGCGCGCAGCGTTGGAGAAGGCGCCGTTGGGGTCAGTGCCACCGACGTCGATCGCGGGTTGCGATACGGCCGACGATCCCAGTGCAGTGCGAAGAAACGTGACGTGCGCGACTTCATCGGCCGCGATTTCCTGGGCATATTGCGATACGACAGGATCGGTGAAATTGACCTTGCGGCCGCCGATGACCGCGCCCTGTGTCCCGGTCCCGGTCAGCAGGTTGGCGGGTAGGCCGGACCCGGTAGCGGCATACATATAAAACTGCGCCTCGAGATATTCGAGGTTCAGCGCAAAATTCAGAATGTCGGCGTCGGTCGGCGCGGCGGATTGCGCCATGGCGGGGGCGCTGTGCGTCGCGAGAGCAAGGCTACCCGCGACGGTCGCGGCTCCAGCGAATGACCGGAAAAATTCCCGTCGCTCGTTGCGACGCTCAGCGCGCGATTCAAAGGCTTCGGTAATGGTAGGGGCATCGGACATTGGTTCGTCTCCCGGACCCCCCCAGACTTCCAGATACGAAGCAGGAATCGGATAGTTTCAAAACTTTCTGATCTTTGAACAAATAGATGTTCCGGATGGGAAACCATCGGCGTGTTACCGTGCGTGACTTGCTTGACACCGGCGCGGGGGCACCGTATCGCGCTCCCATTCCGAACTACCGGCATCCGGCGAGCGCTTTTGCGCGCGTCGGCATTTCGGCGTTTCGGAATGGACGCTTTGAGATGGGGTGCCTTGCCAGACGCCCCGTGGAGCTGGGAGAAATCAAGTTTATGGCACGTATTGCAGGGGTCAACATCCCCACCAATAAGCGCGTTCACATTGCGCTGACCTATATTCACGGCATCGGTAACACCAAGGCGCAGGAAATCACGACGAAGCTTGGCATCGATGCCCAGCGCCGCGTACAGGACCTGACCGACCAGGAAGTTTTGCAAATCCGCGAGGCGATCGACGCCGACCACACGGTCGAGGGCGATCTTCGTCGCAACGTGTCGCAGAACATCAAGCGCCTGATGGACCTCGCCTGCTATCGCGGCCTGCGTCATCGCAAGGGGCTTCCGGTTCGCGGACAGCGCACGCATACCAACGCCCGCACCCGCAAGGGCAAGGCCAAGCCGATTGCCGGCAAGAAGAAATAAGCTGACGGCTCAGCCTCGCTTTTCAAGGACAGCAGACAAATGGCACGCGAACCTCAGCGCATTAAAAAGCGCGAACGCAAGAACATCACCAATGGCGTCGCTCATGTGAACGCCAGTTTCAACAACACGATGATCACGATCACCGA
>JANMKS010000263.1:0-2726 GCA_031372155.1 Sphingomonas sp. | reverse complement strand
CTGTTTCCTCGTTCCCGTTGCAGGCATGGTTCGCGACGTTCGTGCCGACGGTAAAGTGCATCCCGCCTGGTGGTGGGGCGTAGGTGCGATGCTTGTCGCGCTTGTCGTGCCAACTCCACTCGCCATGTCTGGCGCGGGTGCTGCAATCTATCGTGAAGTTACAGACGGAACGCCCGGCGCATCGATCGCAGGCCTTGCCTTTGCGTCCCCTCCCGCTTCCGGCTCACCCGTCACCGGGCGCTAGGGCCTTCTGTCAGGCTTATGTCACTTCCCATTCGATCGGCTTGAAACTTCCGCCGTTGGACTGGAGCGCGGAGCAGGCTGTCAGGCCAACTACCAAATCCATTCGAGCGGTGAATTTGATGTGGTCGCCCGCCCGGCTGAGCGGCGGCAATACCTTCAGCTCTCCGGTGGTGGCGTCGACGGGCACGTTCATAAAGCAATTAAAGGCCACCGGAATCATGTCTTCGGTAATACCGAAAGGAGAAAGCGCTGCTGCGAGGTTGCCGAAGCAGCCCCGATGCGGGTCGGTATCGCCATAGATTATGCGAAACGTATCTTTCGAGCACGGCGTCAGCAGGAAGTCGTGTCGTCCCACCATATCCTCGACAATGTCCAGCATTACGTTCGAACGGTTCGAGTACAGCGGGTCGCCGGTGGTCAAAAAGATCCGGCTCGCGTAGTCGAGCGTCCGCCCCGACGAAATCGCCTCGCCGACGTCATGCCGGTTGAACGCCAGCAGGTCAGCGACCTGACTGCCCATCGGATCGATGACGGTGAGCGTCTGCCCAGCGCTAAGCTCGAAGGCGGTTCCCGTGCGCGGCTCGATCCTATGCCGCACGCTTGACCGCCGATGTGGAGTCGGCGTGTGCGAAGGGACAAGCCCATTCTTCCTCGACCGCGCGACCCGAGTATTGACGCGCCTCCGAGGCCTCGCCATGCCGCGCGAGCATGGGATTGGTCGATCCCGAAAAATGAACGTCGCGCTCGAGGATCGTCGCGCGCATCTTTTCGTAACGACCTTGCTCGCGGAGCTGCTCGAACTGGTCGCGCAGGTTAAAAATCATCACCGGTGCCTCAAATCGGCGCGCCTTGCGGCTGGCCTTAGGATGCAGTCCGACAACGAAGAACCCCTCGCCCGCAAAGCTCAGCGCGAAATGTGGATTGGTCGGATCGGGACTTACGGACTTGTCGTATTTCTGGCCGAGCCACGCGTCCTTGTCGCTAATCGACTGGATGCGGTCCCACATGTTCTTCTCGAAGGCGCGTTCGTCGAGCGTTTTTGGCCCTTCGAAGATCACAGCGAAGCTCTGGAACATCTTGCGGTCCTGACGATAGCTCGCGACGAACTGCATCAGCGCGTGATGGATGGCCAGATCGTTCCACGCGCTCGTGATCGCGCGTGCGACGACGACCTTGATCTGCCCCTTGGCCATCGCCGATTTTGCCCCGACGCAGGGAAAGCCCGGGTTGGCGATGAACGTCTTCAATTTTTCGGCAAGCGGGTGGGTGTCGGTAAAAGCGTCGCGGTGCATCCGAGGTCGATCCGTGTCATTGATTTGAGGGGACTTAACGTCCAGGAACCCGAATCTTTCCCTGCTTGTGCAGCGCACCATTTCCGTGCAGCTTCCGGTGCGTGGAAAAACGGGCGTTCGACGAAATCTGGGGAACAAGTCGCGACCGCAGCGCACGTGCGCCGTTCGCCGCCCTAGGCGAGTGGATGTCGAACACGTCGCAAGCTGAACTTGCCCGGCGCCAAGCGTCCGCCGAATCCACCTTTCGCCAACTCGGCATTACATTTGCCGTCTATGGCGATGACGATGCGGCCGAACGGATCATCCCGTTCGACATCGTGCCTCGCGTCTTCACTGCATCCGAATGGGCACGGCTTTCAGCAGGACTCGTCCAGCGTGTCGAGGCGATCAACGCATTTCTGACCGACATTTACGGCGCGCGAAAAATCCTCGCAGACGGTATCCTGCCGCCTGAGATCATCCTCACCAACCCGCAATTCCGGCCCGAGATCGTAGGCTCCGCCCCGCCGCACAATATCTGGTCACATATCTGTGGCATCGATCTGGTGCGGACGGGCACCGACGATTTCTGGGTGCTCGAGGACAATGCGCGAACGCCGTCAGGCGTGTCGTATATGCTTGAGAACCGGGAGGCGATGATCCGGCTGTGCCCCGAACTATTCCGCCAGTATCAGGTCCAGCCGGTTGACAGCTATGGCGACATGCTGCTCGCGACACTCCGATCGGTGGCACCGGTCGGCGCGGGCAGCGACCCCGTCTGTGTCATCCTGACGCCAGGCCGTTTCAACTCGGCATACTATGAACACAGTTTCCTTGCCGACAGCCTGGGCATCGAGCTGGTCGAGGCGGTCGACCTGGAAGTCGACGACGACATCGTCTGGATGCGTACGATCGCGGGGCGAGTCCGCGTCGACGTGATCTATCGCCGCGTCGACGACGACTTCATCGACACGCTAGTGTTCCGCCCCGAATCGATGCTGGGCGTCCCCGGCCTGATCGCGGCTTATCGCGCCGGCAACGTCGCCATCGTCAACGCGCCGGGCACGGGCGTCGCGGATGACAAGGCAATCTATAGCTACATGCCCGAAATTGTCCGCTATTATTCTGGCGGCGAGGCTCTGCTGCCGATCGTCGAGACGTGGCGATGCCGCGAGCCGCAAGCACTATCGTATGTTCTTGAGCATTTGCCCG
>JANMKS010000278.1:0-2436 GCA_031372155.1 Sphingomonas sp. | reverse complement strand
AAGCGATTATACGCGATAACGGCGGGAATGGCGGCGAACAGGCCGAGCGCGGTTGCGAACAACGCCTCGGCGATACCCGGCGCAACGACGGCGAGCGACGTGTTCTGCGCGGCTGCAATCCCGGTAAAGCTGCGCATGATGCCCCAAACGGTGCCGAACAGCCCGACGAAGGGCGCCACCGATCCCACCGTGGCAAGGACGTTCAGCCGTTCGGAAAGCCGGTCGATCTCGCCCGCAATGGTCGATGACAGGACGGTGGAGAGACGCGCGCGCGTCGCGTCCTTGTCGATCGGCTTGGTCTTGGTCGAAGCGCGCCATTCGGCGAGACCGGCCTGGAACAGCTGGGCACTGGGAATTTTCGATGCCTGATGACTGCGCGCGAAGCCTTCGACATCGTCGACGCGTTCGAAATCCTCCTCGAACATCCGCGATTCGCGCGCTGCCTTGCCGAGCGAAAGCCACTGGCCGACAATAATTGCCCAGGTCCAGATGCTCGCCAGCAACAGGCCGAGAATGACCCCCTTCACGACGACATCCGCCTGAAGAAACAATGCGATCGGGGAAAGCGTCGCGGCATCGGTACTGACTATCATCGAATTCATGCCGTCTCCGTCTTCAATCGCTCGAATGCCGCTACCCAATGCTTCGGTTGCCGCCTTGGTTTCCCGGCGCGAGTCAGGAAAGCGGCGGTCACGGTCGCTTCGGTCAGCAATTCAGTCCCCCGCATGACTCGCTGATGAATGGTTGCCGTCGCGGCGCCCACGGCCACGACATGGCTGATGACGACCAAGGCATCCTCGAGTCGTGCAGGACGGCGGTATTTTATGGCAAGGTCGGCGACTGCATACACGCCCTCGTCACTGTCGAACGCCGCGCGCTGGTCAATGCCCGCGCAGGACAGCATGTCGGACCGGGCGCGCTCCATGAAGCGCAGGTAATTGGCGTGATAGACGACGCCCGACAGGTCGGTATCCTCGAAATAGACGCGCACCGGAAAACGATGCTCGCGCCCCTCGAAGCGGCCGGTTGCGGGAAGGTCATTCATCGTCAAGCCTTTAGCGACCGGTCAGCAGCAAGGGAATCCCCGTTCACCCCGCTCAGAAACCGCTTGCGCTCTTGTCACCTCAAGGTTACATGTAACCTTAGAGTTACAAGGAGCGATCGATGCAGGACATTCATGAGACGGCGGACCGTCTCGCCCGGCGGCGGGCCCGCGTTTTCCCGGTGCTCGCAATTTTGTTCATCACCCAACAAACCGCGTATTTCGCCAGCGAGGGAGGTTCGGCGGTCGATCGCGTGAAGCTGGGCGCCTGGCTCGTAATGTCGGTCGTTCTGCTCCTCGGCCTTGCGACCGGTGGCGGCTGGCTAAGGTCTTCGCAGGTCCGGGCGCTTCTCAATGACGAAACCACCCGCGCCCACCGCCAATCCGGCATCGTGAACGGCTTCTACGCGGCAATGGCGACATGCATCGTCGTTTATCTGGTCACGCCCTGGCACCCCGTCTCCGCGATACGCGCGGTCCATGTCATCTTCTCGGTCGGTGTCGGTGCAGCGCTTATCCGTTTTGGTGCTCTGGAACGGCGAGCATTGGGGTGAGCGAGACGCTGAGCAACACCCTGCGCGAGGCGCGAGGCGAACTCGGACTCACGCAGGCTCAACTTGCCGACGCGACAGGGGTCAGTCGCAAGACAATCAATACCGTGGAGAACGGCGTTTTCGTTCCGTCGACCACGCTTGCGCTCAAGCTCGCTCGAGCGTTGGGACGGCCGGTCGAAACGCTATTTCGCCTCATCGAATAATTCGTCCTGCGACCCCGGTGGCGGCTTCAGTCCCAAGTGTTTCCACCCGCCCGCATTCAGGCAGCGGCCGCGGGCGGTTCGTGCAATCAGGCCGAGCTGGATCAGGTAGGGTTCGATCACCTCCTCGATCGTGTCGCGCGGTTCGGACAGGCCCGCCGCAAGCGTTTCGACCCCGACCGGCCCGCCCTTGTAGATGTCGGCGATCATCGTCAGGTAACGCCGGTCCATCGCGTCGAGGCCAAGCGCGTCGACCTCCAGCCGGTTGAGCGCGGCATCGGCGATCTTCGCGGTCACGGTGCCATCGCCTGCAACATTGGCAAAGTCGCGCACCCGCCGCGACAGGCGACCGGCGATCCGCGGGGTGCCGCGCGAGCGCCTGGCGATTTCGCGCGACCCATCCTCGGTGACATGCAAGTCGAGCAGTGCGGCGGCGCGCGACACGACCTTTTCCAACTCGTCCACCGAGTAGAAGTGCAACCGCACCGGAATCCCAAAGCGGTCGCGCAAAGGCGTCGTCAGCAGCCCCTGCCGCGTTGTCGCCCCTACCAAGGTGAACTTGGGCAGGTCGATCCGCACCGAGCGCGCCGACGGCCCCTCGCCGATCATCAGGTCGAGCGCACGGTCCTCAATCGCCGGA
>JANMKS010000277.1:0-4431 GCA_031372155.1 Sphingomonas sp. | reverse complement strand
GCGTGATCGACAAGGACTGGGCCGCCGAACACACGATGCGCTTCACGCAAATGCTCGAAAGCGAATTCGAAGCAGGTGCAAATTACAAGGCGAACCACGCTGACTGGTTCGGCGGGCGCTGGGCAGGGCTGCACAAGCCCGCCGATCCCGAAACCGCGCGGCGCAATGTCGAGACGGGCATCGAAAAGAAACTGTTCGACGGTCTCGGCCGCACGCTGACGACGGTGCCCGGCGATCTCACCATACACCCGACGCTGAACCGTGTCCTCGATGCCAAGCGCAAAATGTTCGCTAGCGGCGCCGATTTCGACTGGGCGACTGGTGAAGCCCTTGCCTTCGGATCGTTGCTTTCGGAAGGGTACGGCGTCCGCCTGTCGGGTCAGGATTCGGGACGCGGCACTTTTTCTCAGCGCCACGCCGTATGGATCGACCAGACCGATGAGCGTAAATACGTGCCGCTGTGCCAAGTGCCGCACGGGCGTTTCGAGGTGCTCGATTCGACGCTCAGCGAGTTCGGGGTGCTCGGATTCGAATATGGCTATGCGGGTGCCGACCCCAAGACGCTCGTCCTCTGGGAAGCGCAATTCGGTGATTTCGCGAATGGCGCGCAAGTGATGATCGACCAGTTCATCGCGTCGGGCGAAGCGAAATGGTTGCGCGCGAATGGCCTCGTGATGCTCCTGCCGCACGGGTATGAAGGTCAGGGGCCCGAGCATTCGTCGGCACGGCTCGAGCGCTTTTTGCAACTGTGCGCCGATGACAATATTCAGGTCGCCAATTGCACGACACCCGCCAATTATTACCATATGTTGCGCCGTCAGATGCACCGGTCTTTCCGCAAACCGCTGGTTGTCATGACGCCCAAATCGCTGCTCCGTCACAAGCGAGCGGTCTCCAGAGCCGAGGATTTTCAAGGCGCGAGCCACTTCAGGCGGATCCTGTCCGACCCGTCAGCTCCCGCCGACAAGGATGTAAGGCGCCTGGTATTGTGTACCGGAAAGGTCGCCTACGACCTGCTCGATGCGCGCGATGCGGCGGGCGACAGCGACACGGCAGTTGTGCGGATCGAACAGCTCTACCCTTTCCCTGGCGAGCCGCTGCTTGAGCGTCTGAAGCGCATGGCGAACATCGAGGAGGTCGTCTGGGCGCAGGAAGAGCCGAAGAACAACGGCGCATGGTTCTTCGTCGAGCCGTTTATCGAGGAAGCGCTTGCGGCCGCAAAGTCGTCAACATCGCGCGCGCGCTATGCGGGTCGAAAGGCGAGCGCCTCGCCCGCAACCGGTCTCGCCAAACGGCACCAGGCTGAACAGGCCGCGCTCGTTGCTGACGCGCTCGGCCATAATGTCCGCGGCGAGCTGCGCCGCCAGCGGACGACCAAGACAACCGCCGAACCTGTCGCCGGCAACCCGGGTTAAGGAAACGACATGAGCACCGAAGTCACTGTCCCGACGCTGGGCGAATCGATTACAGAGGCAACTCTGGGTGAATGGCTGAAGAAGCCCGGCGATGCCGTCGCCGTTGACGAACCGATCGCGTCACTCGAAACCGACAAAGTCTCGGTGGAGGTGCCGTCGCCCGTCGCGGGCACGATGGGTCAGCAGGTCGTAAAAGTCGGCGATACGGTCAATGTCGGCGCGGTGATCGCGTCCATCGACCCATCGACGAGCTCCGGACAGGCAGCGGGCGGCGCTGCGCCTGCCACTGCCGAAGCGCCGAGCGCCGAAGTGAGAAGCTCGCCCCCCGTTACGCCGGTGGCACCCGAAGCTGCGGGACCAAGTGAACTTTCCCCCACCCTGTCGCCGTCGGTGCGTCGTCTGGTGCTCGAGAAAGGCGTCGATCCCTCGACTATCAAGGGGACCGGCAAGGACGGCCGCCTGACCAAGGAAGACGTGATGGGTGCGCAGTCCGTCGCAAAGGCAGAGCCTGCGGCCGCCCCGGCACCCGCTGCTGCGCCGCTTTCAACAGGTGGGCGCGGCGAGGAGCGGGTCCGGATGACGCGCTTGCGCCAGACGGTCGCAAAGCGGCTGAAGGAAGCGCAGAATACCGCCGCGCTGCTGACCACTTTTAATGACGTCGACATGACCGAGGTCATTGCCGCGCGTACCAAGTATAAGGATTTGTTCGAAAAGAAGCACGGCGTTCGGTTGGGCTTCATGGGCTTTTTCGTGAAGGCGGCATGTCAGGCGCTGCGCGATATTCCCAACGTCAACGCCCGGATCGACGGTGAGGAAATCGTGTATCACGATTATGCCGACATCTCGGTCGCGGTCAGCGCGCCGAATGGCCTCGTCGTGCCCGTCATTCGGGACGCACAGGCACTGTCGGTTGCGCAGATCGAAAAGACGATCGGTGATTTTGGTGCGCGGGCGAAAGCAGGCACGCTGACAATGGCAGACATGCAGGGCGGCACCTTCACGATCAGCAACGGCGGCGTGTTCGGTTCACTCATGTCGACCCCGATCATCAATCCGCCGCAGTCGGCCGTCCTAGGCCTCCACCGGATCGAGGACCGCGCGGTCGTCCGCGATGGGCAGGTTGTGGTACGGCCGATGATGTACCTCGCGCTCAGCTATGACCACCGCTTGGTCGACGGGCGCGAGGCAGTGACCTTCCTCGTGGCTCTGAAGAATGCAATCGAGGATCCGACGCGATTGCTAATCGATCTCTAGGATGATCGGGACCGGACGCCGAACTGTTCGCCCGACTGTATTAACCAACCGAAGCTGGCACCTCCTTCGGGTCCGCAATACTTTCCGAGTCGCGGGCAAATATTGTAACGGGTATGTAACGGGAAAGCGGAGTCCCGAATTGCTTCGACGTTAACCACGATTATGGCTTTCGCCGCGTTGACGAAGACCTGTAGTCGCCGTAACTTGTTAACGAATTGAAGGAGCACTCGCATGAAAAGTCTGACTCGTCTGGCGCTGGTTGGGGTGGCATCGCTCGCGGTTGCGGTTCCCGTGACCGCACTGGCTCAGGCTGCGGGTAGCAATCCGTACCATCCGCCGGTCAACAATCATCCCGATCCCAATCATCCGCCTGTTGACCCGCATCATCCGCGCGGCGCTCCGGCGCCTATCGCCGGTGCTGGTATCGGCGCACTTCTCCTCATGTCCGCAGGCTACAAGGCTTACAGGCGCAAACGCGACCAGGCATGAACGCCTCGGCGCTGATCGCGTCGGGCACCGCAGCGTCCTCGCCTGCCGCGACGATCTTTGGTCCCGACCGCGTCGTTGCGTTCGCATTTGTCGGCGCACTGACCGCGGTCAATGGTGTTGCGGCCATGGTGGGGCGCTACATGGTGTCCTGGGGTTCGCTCGACGCCCTGCTTGCGCTCGGCGGCGTGAGCGCGATCATCTGGTTCGCGATATTCAGTCTTATCGCAATCGCTCGCCAGCCGGGTGACACACCTGTCGTGACGACCCGCAGCGACGCGTTCGTGCTGGGCGCGATGGTTTTGTGCTGTTTTCTCCCGAACAGCGTTGTCGCGGCGAGCAGTCTCGTCATGGGCGGAGCCTATCTTGCGTGGACGTCTGTGACTGGCACACGAGCGCGGCGCGTCGCACTCGTAATTCTCGCGCTGACCGGCCCGCTCGTTTGGGGCAAACTGATTCTGGCTCTTGTCGCTCCGCTTGTGCTGCGTGTCGACGCGCAACTTGCCGCGCTTATCGTCGGAGTTCCAGTCAGCGGGAACATCGTCAATTTCGCGAACGGCCAGGGAAGCCTGTACGTCGGGTTGGGCTGCTCTTCGCTTCACAACATGTCGCTTGCAATCCTGCTGTTCGCCGTTGCGACACAAGTTCTCGAAGTCCCGCTGACCCGGCGACTGCTGCTGGTGGGCGCACTTGGCGTCGCCGCCATCGGTATCGTCAACGTCGTGCGCCTGGCTGCCATCGCGCAATTCCCGGAGCATTTCGAATATCTTCACGAAGGTGCGGGCGCGACGTTGTTCGGATATGCGGGCCTCCTCGCGACGCTCGCGGTGATTGCTCCCGGCATATATCTGGCAAAGCGTGGACATTAGGCTTCGTATCGCCCTCGTCGCCGCGCTTCTTCTGATAACGGTCGCGCCGAAGATCCTGCTCGAGCGCAGCCCCGCGCAAGCCGATCTTGCGCGCTTTCACGCAGAAGTCGCTGCCGCGCTTTCCCCTTCAGGCTTCGAGACATCGCTGCTGCCCGACAAATCTGCGGTTGTCGGGCGACGAGGGGGTTGCCGCATCCTTGTCCAGAACGGCGACCGCGCGCGCGAATTGGGCAAGGTTTTTCAGGTCAAGGCGTTGGAATTCGGCCCGGTCGCCATCGGCTATCGCGGTCGATGGGGAGGTGGCCCGGCGGCCACCCGCTCTGTTTTTGAACAGATCGCTCAGGACAGCCTTGCGCGCATGGGAGTATCGTTCGACCGCCCTGCCGTCATCGCATTGGCGGCGTCGC
>JANMKS010000260.1:0-2511 GCA_031372155.1 Sphingomonas sp. | reverse complement strand
AGCGCGACGATCGCGGCCGCCGCCTGTGCAGAGATCATGCCTCCGCCGACTGGCAACAACCGGTAACTGTCGACGAGCACTGCGATGAAGGCCAGGTGGCCGTCGACCGACAGGAACAGGAGTGTCAGCACGATCGACAGCATCTGCCCGAACGCAGGCGTGCCGTGGCCACTCATCGGGTCGATTGTGGCCGCGAAACCCAGCCCCATCGCGTTCCCGATAAGCTCGCCTGCGATCAGCGCTGCGGAAAGCCCGGCCTGAAGCGCGAAGCCGAGCGCGAGGCCGATCAGAACTTCGCCTCCGACGACAACGACGCCAGCTACGCTCAAAATGCCATCGGGAAGCGGAATTGGTCCGGCTGCGCGGGTACTCGCCACGCCGACAGCGGCTGCAAGGACAAAGCGCAACAGGACGGGTACCTGCGGCACCGAAAACACGGGCGCTGCCACGAACGCTGCGCCGGGCCGAACCGCGGCGAGCAACAGCGATGGCAGCATCGCCTGCGCCGCCGAGACATCGCTGGCCGTCAGCGGCTCAACTCGGGGATGGCCGCGAATATGTCGCGGGCGAAATCTGCGATTACGCCGAGCATGACGCCGCCGAACAGCGCAAGCACGATCGCGACCACCACGAGCTTGGGGACGAAGGAAAGCGTCGCCTCATTGATCGAGGTCGCTGCCTGCACTATCCCGACCAGCAGGCCGACGACCAGCACCGGGATCAATATAGGTAGCGACGCCAGCGCGGTCGTCCACAATGCCTGTTGCGCGATACCGACGAAAAAGTCGGGCTCGTTGCCCATCACCCTGACCCGAACGAGGCGGCGAGCGAGCCCATCGTCAGCGTCCAGCCATCGATCAGCACGAACAGCAGCAGCTTGAACGGCATCGACACGATGCTGGGCGAAAGCATCATCATGCCGAGTGCCATCAGCGCCGACGCGACCACCAGGTCGATGACGAGGAATGGCAGAAAGATGAGAAAACCGATCTGGAAAGCGGTTTTCAGTTCGCTCGTCACGAACGCCGGAAGCAGGATCGAAAACGGAACCGCTTCGGGCGTGGCAACTCTGGGTGCCTTGGCAAGACCGAAGAACAGCTCCAGGTCGCGTTTGCGCGTCTGGCCGATCATGAACTTGTGGAGGGCGTTGCCGCCCCGCGCCACCGCCTCTTCGGCCGGAATCTGCTTACTTTGATAGGGTTGGTACGCCGTCCGGTTCACCTCGTCCACGACTGGCCGCATGACGAACAGCGACAGGAACAGCGCGAGGCCGACAAGCACCTGGTTGGGCGGTGTTTGCTGTAACCCTAGCGCCTGGCGCAGGATCGAAAGCACGATGATAATGCGCGTGAAACTCGTCATCATCAGTAGGATCGACGGCAGGATCGCGAGTACCGTCATCAGAACGAGGATCTGAAGCGAGAGCGCGAGCGACTGCGTTCCCAAGGCGGGCGACGCCATAGCAATCAGATTGCCCGAACTGTTCACTTCGCCTGGCTTCGCTCGATCAGCGTCACGCTGCTCCTCGACGTGCCCAGCAAAAGGCGCCCGCCGTCATACTCGACAACAAACAGTGTGGCCCCTGGCCCCAGTTGCTGGCGTCCGACGACCCGTATCGGATTGCCCCGGGCCATCGTGAGCGAGCCCGACTTCAAATGTTTCAGCGCGAACAGGCTGGCAATCGCGAGTCCGCAAACACCCGAAAGCACGAGGAAGTAATTAAGGATCATTGACGACGCTCGCGGACCGAAGCCGCGTCTTCGGCATCGACGACCTCAGTTATGCGAACGCCGTACCGCTCGCCCGCATTCACGACCTCGCCCCGCGCGATCACCGTCCCGTTCGCCAGGATGTCGACGGGCGCATCGATCGGCCGGTCGAGCGCGACCACCGTTCCCTGCGTCAGGTCGAGCAGTTCCTGCAGCGACCGCGAGACCGAACCGATCTCTACTGAAAGCCGCAAGGGGATTTGCGCGAGAAGCCCCCATCCCCCGCCACCGGTTGCAACGATGTCCTGGCTCATTGTGCGATTTCCGTTGATTTGATCACAACGACCGCTTGGCCGTCGCGTATTTCGGCGCTGCCCTTTGCGACGCGGTATCCGGCGGCGATGAGCGCGACTTCGGAAAGTGCGGCAATGGGAATGACTGTGCCCGGTGCAAGCCGTGCTACTTGACCCGCCGAAAGCGTCGGCCGACCCAGCACGCACCGCACCGGCACGCGGACCGTGTAAAGCACACGTTCTATCCGGTCCCGCCATCCCGCGACTTCGCTCACGACGGGGACGCTGTTTTCCACGTCCGCCAGGCTCTCGATCGGGACACAGAGCATGACCGGGCCGACGTGCACCCCGCCCCACTCCAATGCGAATTCCAGTGAGAGCACATCCGCGTCCGCTCGGACGATATCTTCGATCCGCCCGCACGCACCTGACAGCTCGACAAGATTCGGTGCCAGCCGCGGAGTCACTGCTGTCGCGAGAATGCCGGCCAGACGATCGCTGAGCCGTTG
>JANMKS010000245.1:0-6824 GCA_031372155.1 Sphingomonas sp. | reverse complement strand
CCGACGCCGGAGGAGCTCAGCGAAAAGCTGCAGATGCCTTTGGACAAGGTGCGCAAGGTGCTGAAGATCGCCAAGGAACCCATCAGCCTCGAAACGCCGATCGGCGACGAGGAAGATTCGCACCTCGGCGACTTCATCGAGGACAAGAATGCCGTCATCCCGGTCGACGCCGCAATCCAGGCCAATCTAAAGGAAACGGTCACTCGCGTCTTGGCGAGCCTCACCCCGCGTGAGGAACGCGTGCTCCGCATGCGCTTCGGCATCGGCATGAACACCGATCATACACTCGAAGAAGTCGGCCAGCAGTTCAGCGTGACCCGCGAGCGCATCCGCCAGATCGAAGCCAAGGCGCTCCGCAAGTTGAAGCACCCCAGCCGCAGCCGCAAAATGCGCAGCTTTCTCGACCAATAAGACGGGTTGTAGCGTCCGCTACAAAAGTGCATGATATCTGTAGCAACTGCTACAGGAGCGCTTACAATGACACTTTTGCGCAGGCAGGTTTTCATCCTGGCTTTTTATGGTGCCGTGCTTTGGTTCCTTGCGGCAGTGCTCGTCCGAACAATCATGCCGATGGGCGCCATGAATGGTCCTGCGGTCTTTGCGACCTATGCGCTGGTTGTGCCGGGGACGGTCCCCGCAATCTGGCTGGCGCGCCGAATAGCACGCCTGACACCGGGCCAGTTACCGGGTGCAATTTTGATCGTCACGGCAACGGCCCTCTTGCTGGACGGCTTGGCCTTCGCACTCTCGCCGTCACTATACGGTACCGACCCCACATTGGTAATTAAGGGCGCGGCCGTAATATTCTGGGGCGCGGGCGTTGGCCTTGCTCTCAGTCACGCGATGGACCGCGACGCCTGAATCGCGTCATCGGCAATGTCACCAAGACCGACCGCGTTGAGGACCAGCATTCCTTCAATCGTCACGATGAGTCTTGCGGCATCGCGTGCCCGGTCTTCTGGCGTCGGGCTGGCCAATTGCGCTTCCCCCCAGCGCAGAAAGCCGCGACCGATTTCGGCACCGACGGCGCGGTAGAACTGATCGCCGCGTGCAGCCAACGCAGCAATTTCAAGCCAGAGCCGCATGTAAGGCCAAAGTGCCTCGTCCATGACAATCGTCGAAAGCTTGGCCGTGAGAGCATCTAGCGCAAGCGGCTGCCCTGTCGCCTGCCGGTCCAGGATGTTCGTCAACCTTTCCGCCACCCGCTCGAGCGTTGCCGCAATCAGCGCCGATTTATCCTCGAAATAATAAAGCAGCATACGGTCGCTGGTCCTGGCAGCCTCAGCCAGCGGGCGCAGGCTTGACGCGGCAAGGCCATGAGCCAGCACGTGATCGGTCAGGAGGTCGAGAATGGCGTCACGGCGCGCGACCCTCACAGTCACGCAGGTATTGGCAGGGCTGAACGGCGGTGGCTTATCACCGGAATCCGCGATCGTACATCATCGACCTGGGCAAGATCGATTTCGCAAAAGCCAAGTCCTTTCGCGTCCCCGCCCATG
The DNA here is from genome assembly GCA_031372155.1 of Sphingomonas sp. Lineage (GTDB taxonomy): Bacteria > Pseudomonadota > Alphaproteobacteria > Sphingomonadales > Sphingomonadaceae > Sphingomonas_O. The sequence continues at coordinate 5,325 of JANMKS010000245.1, read as the reverse complement.
TCGAGCAGGATCGCGCCCCAAGGGTCGACGACAAGCGAGTGTCCGTAAGTGCGGCGACCGTCGGCATGCGTTCCAGCCTGTGCCGCAGCAACGACGAATGCGGCGTTTTCAATTGCACGGGCCCGCATCAGGACATGCCAGTGCGCTTGCCCTGTCGGCACGGTGAACGCGGCGGGGATCGACAAGACCGAAGCTCCCGCTTCACTCAGCACGCCATAAAGCGCGGGGAAGCGCAGGTCGTAGCACACCGACAGTCCGATTTTACCCACCGGCGACTCGGCAACGACCGCACGCTCTCCGTGCAAGTAGGCGGACGACTCGCGCCAGCTTTCTCCAGTCGACAGGTCGACGTCGAACAGGTGTATCTTGTCATAGCGCGCGGCAACCTCGCCGCTGGCATTGACCAGGAACGATCGGTTGGCGAGTTTGCCGTCGGGACGTTGGGGATCGATCGCCAACGAGCCGAGCGCGACCCAGATCGCGTTGGCGCGCGCAGCCTTGCGAACCGCTGCGAGCACCGAGTCGCGTTGCTCGGACCGGACCGCCGCACGCGCCCGAGCACGATCACGATCAAGCAAGCCCGACATCTCGGGCGTGAACAAGATGGTGGCGCCTCCGAGCGCGGCGCGCTCGATCGCATCGACGAGCATGACGGCATTGGCACCGGGGTCGATACCCGTGGTCATCTGCAAAAGCGCGATACGCATGTTCAACCGCTTAGCAGAGCGTCGAGCTTCCCCGAGGCATCCAAAGCGGCAAGCTCGTCGGACCCGCCCACGTGGGTGTCCCCGATGAAAATCTGCGGGACCGTGGTGCGCCCTCCGGATCGCTCAACCATGTCGGCACGAGCAGGACCGCCCATCGTTATGTCGTGCTCATCGAAGCGCGCATCCTTCCGCTTCAACAGGGCGAGCGCGCGCGAGCAGTACGGACACATGAACTTGGTATAGATTTCGATTTTCGGCACCGATCAGCTCCTTGTCCTGAAGAAGTGTGTGGCACTCCCGGCATTGTCAATCGTCGGCGATGACACGTGCCCAACATACGAGCGTCACGCGCGCCGCACCTGCCCGCTTCAGCGCCTTTGCACAGGCGTTTGCCGTGGCACCGGTCGTAAGGACGTCATCGACCAGCAAAACCTGCCTGCCGTCGATCCTGCGCGTCACCAGGAACGCACCCCGCAGAGCCAGGCGGCGCTGCCCCGGGTTCAGTCCACGCAAGGAGGGGGTCGAACGTACTCGCCGCAAAAGGCCGGTGTCGCACGAGCCGCCTGCCTGTCGCTCGAGCGCGCGTGCGATCGCGACCGACTGGTTGAAGCCGCGGCCCCAAAGGCGCAGCCTGTGCAGTGGCACCGGCACCAGCAACGCGCCGGGTGCCCGTACACGCGTTGCCAGAACGTCGGCGATGGTCCGGGCAAGGCCGGGTCGCCGCGCATATTTCAGTCTTAGCACCACGCGTCGCGAAATCGCCCCATAGGCGACGGCGGCGATGACAGCATCGTAAGCGGGCGGCTGTTGCAGGCAGCGCGCGCAGGTCAGACCGTCGAGCGGTCCGAGCGGGACCGAACAGGAATTGCAACCACCGTCACTCAGGAATTGCATGTCCTGCCAGCAGCGCGCGCAGAAACGGTGATCTGCATCGACGATAGCCGCGCACCCCGGGCAACGCGGTGGCAGCACGACGTCTATCACCGGCTGCACAATCGATCTGAAAAGCCCCACGCGCGCTTGTCCGGCTTCGACGATGACGGCACAAGTATCAAAATGACTGTCCCGCAAATCTTTGACCGCACTGCACGGCGGTTGCAGCGCCGACGTGCTGCACAGAAGGGATTCTTCAACGAGACGATGTCAAACGACCTGCTCGAGCGCCTCGATGATGTAAAAAGAGATTTCACGAGCGCGCTGATCGTAGGCGGCGGCCCGGTGCTGAGCCGTGGGCTGAAGGCACGCGGGATCGAGGCCGTCATCGCCGACCCCGTGGCCGTCGACGACCGGATAGAGGTGAAGGAGGCATCCTTCGATCTCGTAGTTTCTTCGGGATCGCTCGACACGATTTCCGACTTGCCGGGAATGCTTCTGCTTTTGCGGAGGGCACTCAAGCCCGACGGGCTGTTCCTCGCCAATTTTGCGGGCGCACCGACGCTGGTCGCACTTCGCCAGGCAGTAGCGACGGCCGATATGAAATCAGGGCGAGCGGCGGCCCGCTTTCATCCGCAAATCGATGTACGATCCGCCGGTGATCTGCTGGTCCGCGCGGGGTTTGCGCTGGCCGTTGCAGACCTCGATACGCTTTGCGTGACGTATCGGAGCGTTTTACGGCTTATCGACGATTTGCGCCAAGCGGGCGCAACCAATGTCCTCGCCGAACGGCACGGGGTTTCACGATCCTGGCTCGCGTCGCTGGACGATGCCTTTGCCGCACTCGCGGATGCTTCGGGCCGAACACATGAGACGGTGAGCTTCATCACCTTGACGGGATGGGCGCCTTCTCCCGATCAGCCGAAGCCAGCAGCGCGTGGCAGCGGCAAGGCGTCGCTGGCCTCAGCGCTCGGCAATCGTCCTACAGCCGTTCGATCACAGCCCTGACGAGCGGCGCGTCCGCCGGGGGCATCGCAAGACCTTCCAGTTCACCGGGACGCACCCACTTCAGTTCATCGGCATGCAGAGCGCTCGGATTACCCGTCCACTGACGGCATGAATACAGCATCAAGATCAGGTGCGCCTCATCCAGGCGTTCGCTGGCAAAGCCGAGCGGCGCGATGGCACCAACCTCTACGCCGAGTTCCTCCACGATCTCGCGCCGCAGCGCGCATTCAGGCGTTTCCCCGCTCTCTACCTTGCCACCCGGAAACTCCCACAAACCCGCCAGACTCTTGCCCCCAGGGCGCCGTTGAACCAGCACGCGCCCGTCCGGAGCAACAAGCGCCACCGCCGCTACGAGCATCAGCTGCACAGGCCCTCCACGTTTCCATTTCTTAGGATTTTCTTAACTCCGAAAGCCGTAAGCCGAGCGGCCCTGTTACGGGGACATCGACACCGGGGACAAGCGATGTTGGGACAAATCAAGGCTCTCGCGCGGGACAGGCGCGGGGGAACCGCAATCGAATATGGTCTCATCTGCGCGATGATCGTCGTGACGATGGTGGTTACCTTGCAAGTCGTCGCGGGCACAACCGTCGGCATGTGGGGCAACGTTGCCAATAAGATACAAGGCCTCTGAAAAAGAGCCTAAGCGATTAAGGTTTTAGAAACTTCCGCAGCCTAACTCGGATATCGCTGAACCAGTCAACGGGGGCAGCCGGGTAGTTGAAGACATTTTACTGGAGACCAAAAATGAAGATCATTCGCAAGATGTTCGCCGACAAAAAGGGCGCCACCGCAATCGAGTACGGCCTGATTGCCGCTTTGATCGCCGTTGCTGCCATTTCGGCGATGGGCGTTCTGGGTAACAACCTGAAGAACACCTTCACGAACGTGTCGAACAACATGAAGGCCACCTGATCTCTTCTCCTCCAGTCATGGAGGAGTGGATTTCTAGCCTAACGAGCCGGGCGGCGGGCAATGTCCGCCGCCCGTTTTGGTTTTGTGGGGCAAAGCCGTTGGAATCTGTGGAGTAGGGACATGCACCACTTTCTCTGTGTCATCCGCGACAGCAAAGGCGCGACTGCCATTGAATATGGCCTCATCGCCGCCCTTATCGCGGTTGCAGCCATCGCATCGATGTCGACGCTTGGCGGAAAACTAAAGAATACGTTCACGAACGTTTCGAACAATATGAAGGCGACCTGAGTTCGTCCGTAATCATACTGACGCGTAACTGACCTTCTTGCCGGAGTCCTGTTAGAGACCGGCGGAAGGTCAACGCGGTCTATAAGCCGCCCATTGCCAGAAACTTGTCGCGCCGTTGCTTCCGCAATTCAGGTCCGGCAATCGCTGACAGTTCGTCGAGCGCGGTCGATATCGCCTGTGACAAAGACGCCGATGCCGCGCGCGCGTCACGGTGCGCTCCGCCGACCGGTTCTGCGACGATCGTGTCGACCACGCCGAGCCTTTTCAGATCTTCTGCCGTAACGCGCATCGCTTCGGCTGCGTCGGCAGCACGGTCTCCGCTTCGCCACAGAATCGACGCGCATCCTTCGGGTGAAATGACCGAATAGACGGCATTTTCGAACATCAGCACCCGGTTTCCTGCGGCAAGTGCGATTGCGCCGCCTGATCCGCCCTCCCCGACGATCACCGCGATCATGGGAACGCCCAGTGCGAGACATTGCTCGGTGGAACGTGCAATCGCCTCGGCCTGGCCGCGTTCCTCGGCCTGAACGCCGGGAAAGGCACCCGAAGTATCCACGAGCGAGACGACGGGCACATTGAATCGGTCGGCCAGCCGCATGAGACGAATGGCCTTGCGGTATCCCTCAGGCCGACCCATACCGAAATTATGCTTGAGGCGGCGGGCGGTATCGTTGCCTTTCTCGTGGCCGATCACCATCACCCGTCGCTTGCCGAGCCTCGCGAAGCCCCCGAGGATAGCCTGATCGTCCCCGAATGCGCGATCGCCGGCCAGCGGCATGAAGTCGTCGAAGATAGTCGACACGTAATCGCCGAAGTGCGGGCGTTCGGCGTGGCGCGCGACCTGCGTCTTTTGCCAGGGCGTCAGCCGAGCATAGGTGTCGCGAAGCAAGCGGTCGGCCTTTGCCTCTATCCTGGCGATCTCGCTGGAAAGGTCGGCACCTTCGGTGCCTCGCAATTCCGCGGCGCGTGCAAGAAGTTCGGCGACGGGCTTTTCAAAATCAAGGTAAGCGACCATCGGCGGGGACTAGGTCGCAGGCGCGGCAACGTCAACGAGGGGGTGGCGAGTCGTGACGAGCTCGATCAGCCGTGCGGTTTCGACGTGCGTGTATATTTCCGTCGTGGCGATGTCGGCATGGCCGAGCATGGTTTGCAATGCGCGAAGGTCTGCGCCGCCTTCCAGCAGATGCGTGGCAAAGGCGTGGCGCAGGACATGCGGACTGATACGCTCGGGCGGTATGCCTGCCTCCGACCCGAGATCGCGCAACAGCTGAAAGAGGCGCACCCGGCTAAGGTGACTCTTGCCCGACGGGAAAAGCCATTGTGCATGTGCCGGTCGCACGCGACGCCACGCCGCGACGGCGGCACGCGCGCGCTCGGATACCGGGACCATGCGCTCGCGACCCCCTTTTCCCCGCAGAATCGCGAAGGGTTGCCGATCGACAATGGCGTTCACCTCGAGCGACACCAGTTCGGTCGCGCGCAGGCCCGAGCCGTAGAGCAACTCGACGAGCGCGGACATGCGGACGTCGCT
>JANMKS010000257.1:0-1583 GCA_031372155.1 Sphingomonas sp. | reverse complement strand
CTTCCGGGGCGGACGGGTCGACGTCTGTCGACCCTGAACAGAAGAACGATGTCCGCAACCCGTCGGCATACTGGACTCCGCTGGGGCGCGCGTCCTTTGGCAGCCGCGAAGCAGTGGCTGTGTTCGTCCTTGCGATGTTGGCGCTCAAGTTTGTCGTGTGAGCGAGTTGGGTCAATTCAGCGGCACTGTTGCGGGTGGCTGACCCGGTTTGACGCGCTAACGGGAAATTGAGTTTCTTTCCTGTAGATGTCGGTTGTGCCATGCTCCTTTCAGTGATGCAGTGGTGCATTCGTCCAAAATCGTCGGCCTGTCGCTGGTATCGGGCGAGTCAATTCGTGATCGGGCAGGGGGGAAGTATATGAAGTGGCTTTTTCTCGGCTTGCTTCTCCTCGCGCTTCCCGTGCTCAGCAATTTGTATCGCACCGATCCTCGATCGCTGAGGCCGATTGCCTTTGCCATCGGCTTCCTGCCGTTTATCATGGCTCCGTGGCACCTCATCGTGGCGCCGATATCCTGGGCGATGTGGCCAGGTTACGTGAAAGGGTTTGAAGTCACGGCGCTGGACGCGCTAGCGCTTGCGATTCTGCTGGGGAGCAAACGCGACATCGGTTCTCTGATGCCGTTCAAGCTCCTGTTCGGCGGATACATTGCGATCATATTGTTCACCGCCATCCAGACGGGCGTGCCGATGGCGTCGATATTCTACGCATGGCAGATTTTCAGGATATTCATCATCTGCTGGGCGGTGGCGACGCTGTGCCAGGACGAGCGTGCCATTTCACCGATCATATTCGGCATGGCGATCGGCCTCGCGATCCAGGCCGTGCTGGTCGTCAGGGAACACTCCGGCGGCGCGCTTCAGCCGTCCGGTTCCTTCGGGCATCAGAACCTGTTGGGAATGCTGTCGCACTTTGCGGTATTTTCCTGCACCGCGCTGATCCTGGCGGGCACCAAGAAGCAGTGGATCGCGGTCCTTGGCGCGGCGTCCGGACTCGTCATCGTAATATTCGGGGCGTCGCGCGGCACGATCGGGCTGGCGGCGGTCGGCTATGCTATCCTCTTTGCGCTTTCCATGATGCGACGCCCCACGGCGCGCAAGTCGGCCATACTCGGCGCAGCCATAGCGGTCTTCCTGGCCGCGGCCCCGTTTGTTGCGTGGTCGTTGGGCAATCGCTTCGCCGCCGCGCCGCTCTCAGAGGATTATGACGAGCGCGCTGCGTTCGAAAAGGCAGCGAGATTGATGATTGCCGGCCATCCGTTCGGGGTCGGCGCCAACCAGTATGTGATCATCGTCAACGCGCAAGGCTATGCCGACCGCGCGGGCGTGGCACCGGTATTCGGAAGTCGGTCGGCGACAGTCCACAATCTTTATTTGCTGAGCGCAGCAGAAGCGAGTCTGCTTGGAGCGATCAGCCTGATCATGCTCATCGTCGCGCCTGTGATCCTGGCATTGAAGACCGCCTGGCGATTCAAGGCAGACAAACGTGGCGAAATTCTCGTCGGTCTGGCGACCGCGATCATCGTGGTCGCGCTTCAATCATTCTACGAGTGGGTATTCGTCACCTCGCACGTTCAAAACTTGT
>JANMKS010000188.1:0-5599 GCA_031372155.1 Sphingomonas sp. | reverse complement strand
CCGACATAACGCGCCATCAGCATGTCGCGAACCATGCCGAGCACACGGCTGACAAGCGTCAGCCCGCCGATGGACGCCGTGGCGCGGACGAGGTTCATGCGTCCGCGCGAACCCTCAAGCCTGACCCATCGGAGCTTCGATCATCGCTTCGGCTTGCTGCGCCTGTGCCACATAGAGCTGGCCGAAATCGATGGGCTCGAGCATCAGCGGCGGGAAACCGCCGTCACGGACGACGTCGGCGAGCGTTCGGCGCGCGAACGGGAAAAGCAGGCGCGGTGCCTCTGCAAGCAAGAACGGCTGAAGCTGATCCTCGGGAATATTGCGAAGCGCGAACAGACCAGCGTAGGACAGCTCGACCTGGAAGGCGACCTTTTCGGCGGCGATGGCCTTCACATCGATTTTCAGGATGACTTCGTAGACGTCGTCGCCGACCTGCCCCGAAGCGATGTTGAATTGCACGTCGATCTGCGGCTGCCCCTGCCACTGGTAAACCGCCGGCGCGTTGGGGTTTTCGAATGAAAGATCCTTCACATATTGCGACAGGACGCCCGCCTGTGGCGACGTGTCTTCGCCGTTTGCGAGTGTTTCGGTGCCCTGCTCGTCGGCCATGTCGTGTCGGTCCTGCAAAAATCGTTGGAATAAGCGAGCCGCGCGCCTAGCAGGAGGCGTGCCCAAAGGGCAATGCTCGTTTGAACTGTGCGTACGAGCACCCTATGTAGGGTGTTCGAATTCCGGAGGTTTTGTGATCGGTATCGTCCTTCTGGCCATGGTTGCCGCCTTTCTGGGGCTGCGGCTCTATTCGGTTCTCGGCAAGCGCACGGGGCATGAACAGACGTTTGTCGCGCCGGTCGATCTGGCGACGGCACCCGGAGCGGTCGCGGTCGAGGATGCGCGTCCCGCCGGTGGCCCGCCGTCCGACCTGGTGTTCGAACCCGCCGCCGCTGAAGGCATTCGGGCGTTGATCAGCAGCGACAGCAGTTTTGACGTCGGCCGTTTCCTGGAGGGTGCGAAGTCGGCGTATCGCATGATCCTGGAAGCCTATTGGCGCGGTGAAGAAGAGGCGTTCGCCCCCTATGTCAGCGACGACGTGCGGGCGGCGTTCGCGGCTTCGATAGCGGAGCGCAAGGAGGCCGGGCACGTTCTCGACAACCGTTTGATGGCAATCGAGAATGCGACGATTTCGCAGGCCAGGCTGGATGGCAAGAGTGCGTCGATCACCGTGCGTTTCGATGCCGATGTTTCGGCAGTGACGCGCGATGCCGAAAGCACGGTCGTGGCCGGTTCCATGAGCGACGCCGTGCCGACTCATGACGTGTGGGTATTCACGCGCACGATCCGTTCCGACGATCCCAACTGGATATTGACCGACACCGACGAGTCGGCGTGAGGCCAGCTCTAGTCGCCGTGCTTGCCGGCCTGGCCCTGTCGGGCTGTGTCGGCAGGGTCGTGCCGAAGGCGCCACCGACTTCTCCTGCTCCGCTCCCAGCGAAGCCAGTCGTGCCCCCAGCACCAGCACCCGCGAGCGCGCGGTCGGCTGGGGTGATTGCGGGTCCGCGCATCGCATCGCTCGCGATTGGCGAAGACAGTGCGCGACGTGCGCTTGTCGCCTTTCGTTCGAGTTGCGGGTCGCTGGTCCGGCGTACCGACCGGTCGGGGCTGACGATTGCGTTTGACTGGGTCGCGGTCTGCGATGCGGCGCGCACCGTTCCCGACGCCGATGCGACGATGTTCTTTCGCGACCGGTTCGAGACCGTTCAGGTGGGCGCAGGCGCTGCCTTTGCGACCGGTTATTACGAACCCGAGATCGCAGGATCGCGCGTCAGGCAGCCGGGGTACGAAGTGCCGATCTATGCAAGGCCGGCGGACCTGGCCGAGCAGCAGCAGAACGAGTGTCCGGCCGATTTCACCGGCGTCGTCGCGATTGTGCCGCCTTGCAAGGTCGTCACGAAGCGGGGTCGGTTTGTGGACGCGCCGTTCGACCCCGTGACCAACCTTCGCCAACAAGTGTTCATCGAGTATTTCGACCGCAGCGCCATCGAGAGCGGCGCACTGGCGGGGCGCGGGTTAGAGATCGCGTGGGCGGCAGACCCGGTGGAAATGTTCTTCCTGGAGGTGCAGGGTTCGGGGCGCTTGCGGCTTCCCGACGGATCGGTGATGCGGATCGGATATGCCGGGCAGAACGGCCAGGCTTATACCGGCATCGGGGCGCTGATGCGCGGCCGGGGATTGCTCTCTCCCGAACAGACGTCGATGCAGGGCATCATGGCGGTTCTTCGCGGTAGCCCCGACGGCGGTCGCGCGATCATGAACGAGAACAGGAGCTTCGTCTTTTTTCGCGAGCTGACGGGACCGGGCCCGCTCGGCGCGTTGGGGCTGCCGGTTATCGCACGCGCCAGTGTCGCCGCGGACCCCGCCTTCGTACCGCTCGGCGCGCCGGTGTTCCTGTCGATGGACCGGGCGGAGGCGAGCGGGCTGTGGGTGGCGCAGGACACCGGTGGCGCGATCAAGGGCGGCAATCGTTTCGATACGTTCTGGGGCGCGGGCGACGAAGCCCGGCGCATTGCGGGCGGAATGTCGGCGCGTGGCACCGCCTATCTGTTGCTGCCCAAAGGAACGCTTGCGCGGCTGGCGGCCAATGGCGACGCGGCGCCTTAGCCCCGAAGAACGGGCGCTGTGGAAGCGCGTGGCCGGGTCGGTGCGGGCGTTGAAACCGGTCGACGACGAGGCCTGCCCAAGCGTCACTGCCGTTCGTGCCGAGCAGACTCGAGCGATCGACTCTGGACGGATCAATGTCTCGACATCGATAGGCAAGAATGGAAGTGGCAGGTCGGTTGCTGCCAACACGCTCGATGGCAGTTGGGACAAGCGGCTGGGCGGCGGCAGCGTCGTGCCGGATCGCACGATCGACCTGCACGGCTTTACTCTGAGCGGGGCGCACCACCGGCTTGATCGCGGACTCGACGAAGCGATCCGCGACGGCACCCGGGTCATATTGCTGATCACGGGAAAAGGACCGTCCACAAGGAGCAGCCGCATTGACCTGCCCTTGCGCGGGATCATTCGGGCCAGCATCGGCGACTGGCTGGCGGCCTCACGCCATGCGCGGTCGATAGCCGCAGTGCGGAACGCCCATCCGCGACACGGCGGCGCAGGCGCGCTGTATCTCATTTTGAGGCGGCCGCGCTGAGCAAATCGGTCGCCGACGCAACCGCTTGTTAACCGTGCTCTGCCAAGACGCATGACCGGGACAATCGTGCTTCGTGAGTGTGGCGCATCAGGGCAGGTATCGGCATGTAATGGAGGGATTCTCGCTAAAATCGCGCGCCGTGTCCTTTGCATTCTGCATCGGTGCGGTCGCCTTCATCCTTTCGATTTTTGCCGGTGTCGACGCCGGTCACGATGCGCGCACGGTGTTGCAGTCCGTGACCGTGGCGCTGGTGTGCGGCGTAATGGCCTGGGCGGCGGGCGAGCGCGCGATTTCGGGTATTGCCGAATCGGTCGATGCCGCGACCGAACGGGTGGTCGCCGCAGCACAAGGTGATCTGTCCACGCCGACGCCGAATTCGGTCGGGTCGTCGCTTCCCGAATTGTCGACTGCGCTCGACGGGCTGTTCCATCAGGTGCGGGCGAACCTCGACAGCGTGCACGCGCTCGCGATGTTCGATCCGGTGACATCGCTCGCCAACCGGACCAGCTTTCGCCGCGATGCCGAGCGTGTCATGCGCAGCTTGCCCGAAACGACGCAGTCGGCACTGATCTTCATCGACCTCGACCATTTCAAGGCCGTCAACGACAGCCTGGGCCATGCCTATGGCGACCAGTTGCTGGCGATGGTCGCAAACCGTTTGCGGACGGTGGCGCGGGCCGAGGTAGCGCGGCGCGGCGACAGCGCGATCGACGCAGTCGTCGGCAGGCTGGCGGGGGACGAATTCACGCTGTTCTTTCCGCAAGTCGATGACGAGGTGAGCGTCACACGCATCGCGCGTGGGCTGCTCGCGGCGCTGACCGAACCGTTCGACCTGGCCGGGCACCGGATGGAAGTCGGCGCGTCCATCGGGGTTGCAATGCGGCCGTTGCATGGACGCACGCTGACCGCGCTGATGCGCGCCGCCGACGTCGCCATGTATCATGCCAAGGCGCGCGGCCGGGCGCAGTTCCAGTTTTACACCGAGGAGCTGGCGGAACGGCTCGCCGATCGCGGACGGTTGGAAAACGACCTGCGCGCCGCGGTCGAGCGTGACGAACTGACGCTGGTGTTCCAGCCGATCGTCGCAATCGATACCGGCGAAGTGCAGGCAGCCGAGGCGCTGTTGCGCTGGAACCACCCCGTTGACGGCCTGCGGATGCCGGGAAGCTTTATCGGCGCCGCGGAGGAAAGCGGGCTGATCTATGCGCTGGGCGACTGGGCGGTCGAGAAGGCGGCGGAAACGCTGGCACGGTGGCCCAAGCTCGGGCTCAATCACCGGCTGTCGGTCAACCTGAGCCCGCGCCAGATCGCGCGCGCCGACTTTTTCCCCAGGTTGCACGAGGCACTAGCGCGCCACTCGGCACCGCTGAACATGCTCGAGATCGAAATCAGCGAGACCGTCGCGATGGAATGCGGCGATGCGGTGCTGCGCGAGATCGCACAGCTGCGCGGGCAGGGGGCAACGGTGGCGCTTGACGACTTCGGCGCGGGTTATTCGAATATCGCGCGGCTGCGCCAATTGCCGATCGATCGCGTCAAACTTGACCGCAGCCTGGTCGTCGACGTGGTCACGAGCGCGGAGGCACGGTCGATCGCGCACGCCGTCGTCGGGCTGATCCACGGCCTTGGCTGTTCGGCGGTGGCAGAGGGCGTCGAGCAGCAAGCACAGATCGACGTCCTGCGGGTGATGGGGTGCGATTCGATCCAGGGGTTCGCGATTGCGACGCCGATGAGCGAGACCGATTATGTCGCGTGGAGCCGGGTCAGCAGATCGGCACTGGCGGGTTAGGCGAGTGCGCGGGCGATGACGTCCGCGTAGATGTCGGTCAGTGTTTCGAGGTCGGCCAGCGCGACTGCTTCATCAAGCTTGTGCATCGTCGCATTGCAAAGGCCGAACTCAGCGACCGGGCACAGCTTTACCAGATAGCGCGCGTCCGACGTGCCGCCGGTCGTCGAGAGTTCGGGAGTCAGGCCGGTGACTGCAGCTACTGCGTCCGAGATCATCGTGCTGAGCGCGCCGGGGGGCGTCAGGAAAGCCTGTCCATAGATGCGCGCGGTGACCGTCGCGCGTGCGCTTTCGGCGTGCGCGATGGCGGTGATGCGGTCGACGAGGGCTTCCCCGGTGTGGAGGTCGTTGAACCGGATGCTGAGCCGGGCGGAGGCCTTTGCAGGAATGACATTGGTCGCGGGGTTGCCGACATCGATCGTCGTAATTTCGATGTTCGATGGCTGGAACCAGTCGGTGCCGTCGTCGAGATGAACGGCTTCGATTACGGACAGGATGCGGACGAGCGGCGTAATCGGGTTGTCGGCGAGGTGCGGGTAGGCAACATGGCCCTGCGTTCCCATGACTTCGATCCAGATGTTGACCGAGCCGCGCCGCCCGATCTTGATCGTATCGCCCAGCCGGGC
>JANMKS010000147.1:0-1608 GCA_031372155.1 Sphingomonas sp. | reverse complement strand
GGTGACCGCAAGCAGCAAGAGGCCCGAAGCGACTCGCGGGCTCCACGCCAGCACCGGCGCGGGCAGTGCGACGAGCGAGTGGAGCGTCGTCATGCCGAGAAAGCCGAGCACGAACCACGGCACGCCGACCTGTCCCCTGCCGCCGTCCGGCGCGGGATACACCCACGACACGAGGGCAAGCGCGGGCGCGAGCATGGCGACGCGGGTCAGCTTCACGATCGACGCGGTTTGCCCCGCGACCTCCGAATAGGAATAGCCCGCGCCCAGCGCCTGCGCGACGTCATGGATCGACGCGCCCATCAGGAACCCGGCCTCCGTGTCCGAAAGGCCGAGCGTCTGCGCTAGGATGGGATAGACCGACATCGCGAGTGCACTTGCGGCGGAGACCGAGACGAGCACGAGCGTAAGCTGCGCCTGCGATGCGCGCTTCTCGCCGAGCACGCTCGACAGTGCGAGTGCAGCCGAAGCGCCGCAGATCGCGACCGCACCGCCCGCGAGCGTTCCGAACGCGGACCCCATGCGATTGCCGCGCGCCACCAGCGTCCCCGTCAGCGTGACCAGCGCGATCATCGCGGCAATGGCAACGAAAGCGACCCAGCCCAGGCTGGCGATCTGAGCAAAGGTTACTTGCAGGCCGACGAGGACAATGCCCCAGCGCAACAGCGTCTTCGATGCAAAGCCGAGCCCGGCGTGAAGGCGGACGTCGGCATTCGTGAAATTGAACGCGAGCCCGATCAGCAGCCCCATGACCATGAGCGGCGCGCCGTAATGTTCGGAAAGATACGCAGCCGCCAGCGCCGCCACCCCCGTGATCGCGAGGCCGGGCAGGTAGCTTCGCCAGCCCGGACGCGTGACCGGCCCGACGTCGAGCAGGTCGCCGTAGAGGTCTGCGGCGGCAGGAATCGGCTTTGCACTCATGTCTTGCCCTGCCCCCCTTTGCCTCTAATGTCGCGACAAAAGGGAGTATGACAGCGATGTCAAGCGAGGGGATGGATATGTCGGGCCAAGCGCACGGGGGATCGACGCGAGCACAGCGTTCGATGCTGATCGGGTTGCTGTTCGTGGCAATCGCGCTGAATTACGTCGATCGACAGGTGCTGGCGCTCCTGAAACCGACGCTCGAGGCACGGTTCGCCTGGTCGGATCAGGATTACGCGCTGCTCGGGACGGCGTTCCAGATCACGGCGGCGGCCTCGTTCCTGTTCGTCGGATGGTTCGTCGATCGCTTTGGCGTACGGCGTGCGCTCGGCTGGGGCGTCGGTGTGTGGAGCCTGGCGGGCATCGCGCATGCCTTTGCCGCGACAGTCACCCAATTCGTCGTTGCGCGCATCGCGCTGGCGGCGGCGGAGACGGTGGGAACACCGGCTGCGGTCAAGTCCGCGGCGGTGTATCTTCCGGTCAAGGAACGCTCGTTCGCGCTCGGGCTCGGCAACACCGCGCCCAATATCGGCGCTATCGTGACGCCGCTCCTCATTCCGCCGTTCGCGCTCGCCTTCGGGTGGCAGGCGGCGTTCATTGTCACCGGCGTGCTCGGGTTCGTGTGGCTGGCCTTCTGGATAGCGGGAACGCGCAACCTGAAGCCAGTCGATCAGCCGATCGCCGAGGCGG
>JANMKS010000106.1:0-3293 GCA_031372155.1 Sphingomonas sp. | reverse complement strand
TAACCGCCAGCGTTGCCAACATCGCCGCCGGGTTTCTGGGAGATCGTTGGGTAAGCCGCTTCGGCAGCCGCCGGAGCCTGATCGCGATCGGGCTCACCGCCCTGATCTGCAGTTACGGGTTTATGGCGTTAGCGGTCGAGCTTGGATGGCTGATGCTGGCGATCATCGCGTTTCAGATCGGCCTCAACCTGACCTTTTCGCCGACCATGGCGTTGTTGGCCGACCACATAGCCAGTTCGCGCAAGGGGACGGTAGCGGGCTGGATGGGCGCCGCCTTGCCGTTCTCGGCCCTGGCGACGACGGCGCTCGGATTGGCGTTCGCGGTTGACGCCGACGGGGCGTTTTTTGCGACCGCCGTGATCGTGGCGCTGTGCGTCTCGCCCCTGCTCGCCTTCTGGGGCTTCGCGCCCGTGACGGTGTCCGCGCCACAACACCGCTCGATACCGGATCGGGGCAAGGCGCTCTCCGTCCGCAATCTTTCGCTGCTGTGGCTCGCACGGGCGCTGGTCCAACTGGCGGCCTGTTTCGTTATCTATTATCTGTTCCTGCATATCACCAGTTTGATCACGGGCGACACAGCCTGGCGCGACCATAGCGCGACGCGCGTCATTTCCGTGCTCTCGCTCGCCAGTGCCGCGATCGCCATGCCGGCGGCTGTCATTGGCGGTCGCGTGTCCGATGGCTTGCGAGCGCGACAGAAAGGGATGGCCGCTGCAGCGCTTGTCATGTCGTTGTCGTTGCTGGTTCTGGCCAGCCGGCCGTCACCAACGCTGTTCGGTTCGGCGTTCATCGTCTTCCAGCTGGGACTTTCCATTTATCTGTCGGTCGATACAGCCTTCGTTGCGCAGCTGATCGGTCACCACCCAAGGCGCGGGGCGCTCCTGGGAGTCTTGAATCTGACCAACACGCTCCCCGCTATTTTTGCGCCGTTGATGACCCTTCAAACATTGCGATCGGCCGGCCGGGTGTTGCCGTATAACTTGGTGTACATGGTATGTGCGCTTGGTCTGCTGGTTTCGATGGTCGCCGTTCTCCGTTGCCGATCCGACTGAGCCACCGGCAAAATTGTGTCTCCGACCCGAATGCCGGCCTGGCGGCGACCGGTTTCTTTCCGGCCGCGAAGGGGGCTGCATCAACCGGTCAGTGTCTTCGACTTGGCGCGAGTGTCTTGCCCTTGGCCATCACGGCCAAGGGAGTTGTGTCATCGGAGTTCCAAACCTTGATCCCGGCGCTTGTGAGCGTCGGCCGTGGAACGCCGGCAATATGGTGGGTGCCAAGCGCGAGGCCGTACCTTGCCGCGACGCCCTCGCGGCTCTTGCGGTCGTCGGTGTAGCGGATCCCCGCCGTCAGGCGCAGCCGGTTGGTGACGTCGTACGTGGCGTCGGCGAAGCCGGCATGATCTTCACACTTCCAGCGGGCAAAAGCGAGATCACCCAAGACACATTGATGTGAGGCACCCCCCATGTATACAATCAACGGAGCAATCGGCTCCCCTTCTTGATAGTCTGAACTCGGCTATTCTGCCGCCGTTACGGCGATGGCTTTTCCGTGACGGGACATCATATCCGCGAGACACGATCCGTCAGAGATGGCGCGGCACGAATGACCAAAATCATCTCTCGCCTTTGAATGCACTGGACAGCTCCGGCAGGAAAGATGCTAGATGCGGCATTTCCTGAGCGCAATGCACCAACAGAGCACGGGCGTCGTTCTCGGTTAAGCGCAGAACGCGCTTGGCGGCGGCGGCAGCCATGCTGCCGATGAGATTGCGACCGCCTATATGTCGGCCACCCATCCAGAAGCGCGACCGCATCTCGCTGCCTCCGGGAACCGCGCGGACATGGTGCGCCAGATAGCCGATGTCGATCGGGGCGTCGCCAAGGCCGATCCGGGCGCAGATGATGGTGGCCTGCTGGTCGTCATCCAGACTCTTGTCAGTGAAACCAAGCGTCGCGGGCGGCACGAAACGGATCGCGCCGCGGATCAGATCGCTACCGATATACTCGTCAACGATTGACGTCTGCCCGACATAGAGCGCGCGGCCACTGGCGCCTGCGGGTGGCGTTTCGCGCCAGCCGACATGGACATGCGCCTGCGGGTGCCACAGCTTATATTTGGCGGCCGCATTGCCGTGCCAACCGAACCACCAGTCGACCATTGCCGGGGTGACGCCCGGCATGGCGGTGCGCACGCTGACCCGCATGCCACCATCGCTGGTCAGCACAAAGCCATCTTCCAGCACAGCCTCTGCGCCGAACAGGTTGGTAGTCGCCTGATCGATGTCCGGCACCAGAATGTCCGGCACCCCGCCACGATCAAGCGCGGCGCACACGTGCGGAGCGAGCGGCGCAAGATCGGGGTTGAAGAAGCGGGCGTAGGGCTCGGTGCGATCTGCCTCACGATAACCCAGATAACGCCCGGCAATCGGCTTGCTGCTTTTCATGATACACGCCCCATAAATGGATGGAACCGGCTTTCGGGATCAAATTTGGTTCTCAGTGCGTCCAGCCGTTCCAGATTGGCCGGGGCCATGAACGGCATCGGCCTGCGCCCGAGATTTTCATCAGCGAGCTGAATGCCGACACTGTACGCTTGCAAGGCGCGCATATGGTCGGTCGCCCAGCCTTCATCGGCGGGTGTCGCGGCCTTGCCGCGCAGCCCGCCATAAAGCGCGAGATAGGTGCGCGCTTCAAGTGAGAAGGCCATGTCGGGTCGCGACGGCGGTGCGTTCCAGTTGAGCCATAAGGCATGGCTGGGTGCGGCCGGCTGACTGTCTGCAATCTTGCGTAGCGCGGGCAGCATCGGATCGATCGGATCATTCATCCACATGCTGTCGGCGGTCCAGCGCGTGTTGGGCAGGAACAGCGTCTTTTCGCCGGTCTTCATCATCATGTTGAGCGACATTGGCATCAGCGGCAGAGTCAGGCTGGCCTTTTTGCGCAGCGGGCTCCTTTCGATGAACGCTACCGCCTCGCGCGCGTCGCTCCAGCGATCGGCAAGCACCGGGGCCAGGACTTCGATCCCATGCGCAAAGATTCCGGTCGCCCGCCGGTTGAACACCAGCTGGAACTCGACCGAAGGGGACACATCCGGTCCCGCTTTATCTGCCCAGGCCATCACCTCTTCCAGATGGTGCATTCGGAAAATCTGCAGCTTCAAGCCGACAAATTTGGGTCGGCGGTGCAGCTTCAGATGGAAGCGAACCACGACACCGAAAAAGCCTGGCCCAGCGCCCCGCGCGGCCCAGAGTAATTCCGGATTTTCCTGTTCGCTGGCATGCACCAAGGTGCCAT
>JANMKS010000079.1:0-4464 GCA_031372155.1 Sphingomonas sp. | reverse complement strand
GTCGAGCAGGCGCACGCCATAACCGGTGGCTCCCTTGTCCCAGGTCGCGCCGGGCTTCGCCGCCCAGACCATCCCGGCAATGTCGAGGTGCGCCCATTTGACGCCCTCGTCGACGAAGCGTTGCAGGAACTGCGCGGCGGTGATCGAACCGCCCTCGCGCGGGCCCACGTTCTTCATGTCGGCAATCGGGCTGTCGATCAGCTTGTTGTAGGCATCGCCAAGCGGCATCCGCCACAACGGATCGCCGGCCGAGGCACCTGCCGCAGTCAGTTGCGCCGCAAGACCGTCGTCGTTGGCAAAGACGCCGCCATATTCATGTCCCAGGCTGACGATCATCGCTCCCGTCAGCGTGGCCAGGTCGACCATCACCTTCGGCGCGTATTTCCGCTGGACCCATGTCATCGCGTCGCACAGTACCAGCCGTCCTTCGGCGTCGGTGTTGATCACCTCGATCGTCTGTCCCGACATCGACGTCACGACATCACCGGGGCGCTGGGCATTGCCGTCAGGCATGTTCTCGACGAGCGCGCAGACCCCGACGACGTGCGCCTTCGCCTTGCGCGTGGCGAGCGTCAGCATGGCCCCGGCGACGGCACCCGCCCCGCCCATGTCCCACTTCATGTCTTCCATGCCGGCGGGCGGCTTCAGTGAAATGCCGCCGGTGTCGAATGTCACACCCTTGCCCACGAACACGACCGGCGTCTTGGCCGCGCCTTCGGTACCGTCCCATCGCATCACGAGCAGGCGCGACGGTCGTGCCGAACCCTGCCCGACGCCCAGGAGTGCCCCCATGCCGAGCGCGCGCATCGCATCGTCGTCGAGGACTTCGATCTCCACGCCCGCGTCGGCAAGGTGCCTCACGCGCTCGACAAAGCTTTCCGGGTAGATGATGTTCGCAGGCTCGCTGACCAGTTCACGCGTCAGCGAAACGCCGGCGATCGTCGCGCGGGCGCGCGCAACTGCTCCCTCTGCGCCGACGTCGTTCGAAACGACGACGATCTCCTCCAACGTCGGCTTTTGCTTTGTTGACATTTTGGTGCGGTAACGGTCGTGCCGCCAGCCGCGCAGGACAGCGCCTGTTATCAGCCGTTGCAGGCAGTCCGCGTTGAGCGACGCCGCGTCGACGACAAGGCGCACCTCGCCCGACATAAGCAGCCGTGCGGTCAGCGCGCCACCGGCTTTCTCGCACTCCTCCGGGCTTCCCTTTCCCATCCCCGCGACGACAATGCGCTTGCCGCGCCCACCGTCGACATAGGTATATTCGGCCGCGCTCCCGGCATCGCCTTCGAACCGGGCGAGAGTTGCGGCCGAGGCGACCGCTTCGTTCTGCGGCAAGCCGACGATGGCTGCGTCCTTGTTGACCAGAAACGCCAGGGTGACGGCGTCGGCGGGACGCGCGGACAGTAAGGAAATACGCATGCAAGACTTTCTTCGGAGGCAATCGTGATATTTGCTGTTAGCGTCGGGCAGCACACAGCGCAAAGCCGAGATTTGCGAATGCGGTCGCGGGATGCAATAGGCGCGTCCGGGGGTTAACGACCGATCAAGGTTGACAGGCGATAGGAATTCGCGACGTGCGCAAAGCGATTGTCCTGCTGGCCTCGATGTCATTGCTTTTGGCAATCGCGTCCACGGCGCGGGCGCAGGAAGCAGCGCCTCCTCGTATCCCCGACCTGCCGTCCGAAGGCGACCCGGTCGATTTCGCGGCCGACACGCTGACATACGATAACGACGACGATATCGTGACCGCGACCGGCGACGTTCGCATGACACGTGCCAGCGACCGCGTTCGCGCCGATCGCATCGTCTGGAACCGCCGGACCGGACAGGTTCGTGCCGAGGGCAATGTGGCGGTTACAAGCGCCGGCGGCGACACGGCCTATGGGGATTCCATCGAACTGACCGACTCGCTGAAGGATGGCGTTGTCGAGAACCTGCTGCTCGTTCTGGTCGACGGCGGTCGCCTTGCTGCAGCACGCGGGGTTCGCAGCGGCGGCGTGTCGACGCTTGAAAACGCGGCCTATTCGCCCTGTCCGGTCGTCGATGACGCGGGATGCCCGAAAAAGCCCAGCTGGCAACTGACGGCAGTGCGGATCGTCCACGATCCGATCCGCAAACGCCTGAGCTTCAAAGGCGCGCGTCTCGAGATGTTCGGCATTCCGCTGTTCGTCCTGCCGAGTTTCACGACACCGCTCGGGGACGAGGGCAAAAGCGGGTTGATCACCCCCGATCTGCAATATTCGCGCACCAACGGCCTGGAAATTGCTCTGCCCTATTACGTCCGTATAGCGTCCAACCGCGATCTAACAATCATCCCGCATCTCTATACTCAGGCACTTCCGGCGCTCGGCGGCCAGTATCGCGCACTCACCTCGACTGGTGCCTATCAGATCAGCGGAATTGCAACCTATGGTTCACGCATTCCCACCGGCGGGACCGGCATGGCCTGCCAGCGCGACTTCCGAGGCTACGTCGACGCGAGCGGTCGTTTCCAGGTCGATCCTGAGTGGAATATCAGCGGCTCCATTCGGCGCGTTACCGACCGGACGTTCCTGCGCCGCTACGACATTTCTCGTGACGACCGGCTGCGCTCGACCATTCGGTTGGAGCGGATCGATGCAAAAAGTTACTTCTCGCTCACCGGCTGGTCGATCCAGACGCTCCGCCCCGGCGACGTCCAAGGACTGATTCCGGTTGCACTTCCCGAGGTGGACTATCGCCGTCGCTTTCGCGACCCGCTCGTCGGGGGGCAGTTCGATCTCCAACTGAACGCGCTCGCGCTCGGTCGCTCGCAGGGGCAGGATACACAGCGCGCCTTTGCCGGGTTGCGCTGGGACTTGCGCCGCTTGACCAACTGGGGACAGGAGGTGCTGCTGACCGGATATGCCCGCGGCGATATCTATCACAGTGATGAGAACCTGAAGACCGCGACTGCCCTGTATCGCGGCGTTGCGGGATATCAGACGCGCGGCATTGCTGCCGTGGCGGCCGAACTGCGTTGGCCGTTGATCGGCGCATTTCTGGGAGGAGCGCAGCGGCTGACCCCGCGGGTACAGCTGGCGGCCTCGCCTTCCACGCCAAATCTCAACATCCCCAATGAGGACTCGCGCGCGGTTGACCTGGAAGACAGCAATCTTTTCGCGCTCAACCGCTTTCCTGGATATGACCGTTGGGAAGACGGCACGCGTATCACTTACGGCCTCGACTATGCTTGGGACGCGCCTGGGTGGGCAGTCACTGCCAATATCGGCCAAAGCTATCGCCTGACGTCGGCACAGACCTTGTTTCCAGACGGCACGGGATTGAACAATCGGCTGTCGGACATCGTCGGTCGCACAACGGTCAAATATCGCGACTTCGTCAGTCTCACGCACCGTTACCGCGTCGACAAGGACAAGTTTCAGGTGCGCCGCAACGAAGTCGACGCCACAGTGGGAAGCCGCCGAACCTTTGCGACGGTCGGATACCTCCGGCTCAATCGCAACATCGGCCCGCAACTCGAAGACTTGCGCGATCGCGAGGAAGTGCGCCTGGGCGGACGGGTCCAGATTACGCGCTACGTCTCGATTTTCGGTTCGACCGTCATCGACCTGACGGACCGCCAGGAGGATCCGCTGTCGATCGCCGACGGCTACGAGCCTGTCCGGCACCGGCTGGGTATTGCCTATACCGATGAATGTCTGGACATTGGACTGACATGGCGGCGCGACTATGACACGACGGGGGATGCCCGCCGCGGCAACAGCTTCCTCCTGAGGGTGGCCTTCCGCGGATTGGGTCGCTAAGCCTGCGTTCACCATCGACGGGGCAATGGGCATTCGACGGTTTCCGCCGCGAGTTTTTGAAGGACGTTTCGACGCGTGACATCTAGATTGAGAGGTATTGCTGCCGGTGGCGCTCTTGCACTGGTAGCTGGGGGACTGATTGCGTCCGCAGGCTTCGCACAAACCGCGTCGGACAGCACGCAGGCACGCGATCCCAGTGGATTGAACCTGCCTTCCGTTCTGACGACTTTTGGAAAGGTCGATCCCAACCTTCGCAAGGCGACGGCCATCGTCAATGGCGACATCATCACGGGCACCGACGTTGACCAGCGCTTGGCGCTGATCGTAATAGCGAACGGAGGCAAGATTTCACCGGAGGAGCGCGACCGGCTGCGGCTTCAGGTTCTTCGCAATCTGATCGACGAGACGCTACAGATCCAAGAAGCCAAGGCGAACGAAATCACCGTTCCGCCGGCGGAAATCAATGCGAGCTATGCGCGCGTCGCGGAGCGCTTCAAGCGGACGCCGGCCACAATGCAGGCCTATCTTCGCGAGAACGGGTCATCTGACCGCTCGATCAAGCGCCAGATTCAGGGCGAACTCGCGTGGAGCCGGCTGCTGCGGCGCAAAGTCGTCGTGAACGTGGGTGACGAAGAAGTGCAGTCGATCATCGACAGGCTGCAGGCTTCGAAGGGGACCA
>JANMKS010000249.1:0-12702 GCA_031372155.1 Sphingomonas sp. | reverse complement strand
TCACAAGCGCACCATATGGTCGCGGTGGACCAGCGCGGAGCGCGGCGCATAGCCCAGCGCAGCGGCGATCGCTTCGGTTTTCATGCCTGTAATTTTCCCCGCCTCGTCACCGTCATATTCGCTCAGACCGCGTGCCACGATGGCGCCTTCCGGCCCGATGATGTCGATGACGTCGCCGCGCCTGAAATTTCCCGACACGCCGGTCGCTCCGGCCGCGAGCAGGCTTGCGCCCGACGCGAGCGCCCTCGCGGCCCCGGCATCGATGCGAAGCGCGCCCCGCACGGTCAGTCGTCCGGCCAGCCACGCCTTGCGCGCCTTGTTCTTTGCCGATGCAACGAAAGTCGTTCCGCATTCCCCGCTTCGGCGCAGGGGTTGCGCTTCGTGGCCCGACACGATGATCAGGTCGGCACCCGCGCCGTTGGCAATGCGCGCCGCTTCGATCTTCGACGCCATGCCGCCTGATCCCATGCCCGAAGTCGTTCCGCTCCCCGCCATCGCGGCAATGCGCGCATCGATGCGCGTCACGCGCGCCACCCGCGTCGCGGTCGGAAACCGCGACGGGTCCGCGGTGAACAAGCCATCGACGTCGGACAGCAGGACGACTTTCTGCGCGCGCGCGGCCGATGCGATGCGCGCGGCGAGCCGGTCGTTGTCGCCGAACCGTATCTCTGCCGTGGCGACCGAATCATTTTCGTTGATGATCGGCACGACTCCCAGGCTCAGCAATCGTTCGAGCGTTGCCGATGCGTTCAGGTAACGCCGCCTGTCCTCCAGGTCGTCGAGCGTCACCAGCATCTGTGCGGCTTTCAGCGCGTGCCCGGCCAGCAGTTCCGCCCACACTCCCGACAACGCGATTTGCCCGGTGGCCGCGGCGGCCTGAGCGTCCTCCAGGCTCGCGCGCCCGCCCTTGGGCAGACCGAGCATTCGCGCGCCCAGCGCAATCGCCCCTGAAGAAACGACTGCGATCTGCTCGCCCGCCGCGATCCGTTCGGCGATCTCGCCGACAAGCGCCGCCAGCCAGTCACGGCGCACCAATCCCCCCGGATCGACCAGCAGCGACGACCCGACCTTGACGATCATCCGGGTCAAGAAAGTCCCTCGATCTCGCCTTCCGCGTTCAGCCGGATGTGTTCGGATGCGGGCACGCGCGGAAGCCCTGGCATCGTGTTGATCTCGCCGCAGATCGCGACGACGAAACCTGCCCCCGCCGACAATCGCACTTCGCGCACCGGCAGAACATGTCCCGTCGGTGCGCCGAGCAGCGCGGGGTCGGCCGAAAAACTGTACTGCGTCTTTGCAATACACACCGGCAGCTTGCCGTGCCCCGCCTTTTCCCAGCGCGCCAATTGGCGGTGGACGCTCGGGTCGGCGACCGCTTCGGCGGCACGATAGATGCGCGTGGCGACCGTGTTGATCTTGTCGAACAGCGGCATGGCATCGTCGTAGAGCGGTGCGAACTGTGCCGTGCCGCCATCGCTCAGCGCCGCCACCGCGTCCGCCAGTTCGATCGCACCAGCGCCGCCCTCTGCCCAGTGGCGACAAATGATCGCCTGCGTGCCGTGCGTCGCCGCCACGTCGTCGATGACCGCAACTTCGGCGGCGGTATCGGTCGCGAAATGGTTGACTGCCACGATGACGGGCACGCCGAACTGCCGCACATTCTCGATATGGCGGATCAGATTAACCGAACCACGCATCACCGCCTCGACGTCTTCGGTGCCCAGATCGCTTTTGGCGACGCCCCCATTCATCTTCAACGCGCGGACGGTCGCGACGATCACGACCGCCGCGGGGGCCAGGCCCGCCTGCCGGCATTTGATGTCGAAGAACTTCTCTGCGCCCAGATCCGCGCCGAATCCTGCCTCCGTCACGACATAGTCGGCCAGCGACAATGCCGCGCGCGTCGCGATCACCGAATTGCACCCGTGCGCGATGTTGGCGAACGGCCCGCCGTGTATGATCGCAGGATTGCCCTCCAGCGTCTGGACCAGATTCGGGCGGACCGCGTGTTGCAGGAGAACGGCCATCGCACCGTCGGCTTTAAGGTCGCGCGCCGTCACCGGCTCGCGATTGCGCGTGTAAGCCACCACGATCCGCCCAAGCCGGGCCTCCAGATCTTCCAAGTCATCGGCAAGGCACAGGATCGCCATCACTTCGGACGCGACCGTGATGTCGAATCCCGATTCGCGCGGATAGCCGTTGGCGACCCCACCGATCGATTGCACGATGTCCCGAAGCGCGCGGTCGTTGACGTCGACCACCCGTCGCCAGACGACACGCCGCACGTCGATATTGAGCGCATTACCCCAGTGGATGTGGTTGTCGATCAGCGCGGCGAGCAGATTGTGCGCCGCCGTGATCGCATGGAAATCGCCCGTGAAATGAAGGTTGATCTCCTCCATCGGCACGACCTGCGCATGACCGCCTCCGGTCGCGCCGCCCTTCGCGCCGAAACATGGCCCCATCGACGGCTCGCGCAGGCACAGCATCGTCTTTCGCCCCGTGCGGTTCATCGCGTCGGCAAGGCCCACCGACGTCGTAGTCTTGCCCTCGCCCGCCGGCGTCGGATTGATTGCGGTGACAAGGATCAGGCGACCTTGCCGAGCGCTCGTGGGCAGTCGCCCGACGCTCAGTTTCGCCTTGTAACGACCATAGAGTTCGATTGCGTCAGCGCCGATCCCGACCTTGGCCGCGACCTCCCCGATCGGCAACAGTTTTGCCGCACGGGCGATGGCGATGTCGGTGGTCATGCCCGGGTGCTAGAGCAACTTCGACCCCGGTTGAAGTCCCTGCGCGCGGTTCAACACCCGGTTCCCCCGCGAAGGCGGGGGCCCAGTCCTATATCTATCACGCGGGCGTTCGCGCACGTTCGGCGCGCCGCGCCGGGGCTGGACCCCCGCCTGCGCGGGGGAACCGATGTTCGATCCCTTACCCCTCAGCCCGGCTTGCGAAAGCGATAGGCAAACTGGTCGGTCTTGCCCCGAATTGCCGGCGCGAAGACGCTTGCGGTGTGCGGGTCGTCGCTTTGGCGCCAGCTGTTGAGTTCGCCGTCGAAGCGAAACCCTGCCTTTTCGATTTCGGCACGCGCAAACGCCGGATCTATGCGGTGCACCGCGTCGGGGGCGTCGCGTCCCGATCCCGTCGCGGCGACATGATCGACCACGACCAGCGTGCCGCCGGGCTTCAACGCCTTGAACAACGCGGCATTCGCCTTTTCGGCGGTGTCGGCCGGAAAGGGCTTAAGGTACAGGTCGTGATAATTCTGGACGGTCACGATGACATCGACCGGCTCTGGAATTGCGGGAGCGCTGAACGGCGATCGCAACGGCCTCACATTTTTGACGGCAGCGGCAACGGTGTCCTGATCGGTTCCGTATTTGGCGCTGAATGCCACGAACTCGGTGGGCTGAAAGCCATAGACGACGCCTTTGGGTCCGACTGTGCCCGCAATTACGCGAGTCACGTATCCGCCGCCCATCACGAAATCGACGACCTTTTGCCCGGGCTTTATCCCTGCAAACTTCATCAATTCGGCGGGCTTGCGCGCGGCGTCGCGCGCTTTGTCGGCATCGGGGCGCTCGGGGCTGGCGATGGCTGCGGCAACGGGGTCGGCCTTCGGTGCGGCGGCAACAGCCACCGGCGTCGCGAATCCCAATGCGATCGCGGAAACGATCAATCTCTTCATGACGATCCTCCTTTTCGTTCTGCCCGCGCTATAGCCGATCGTTACAGCGGCGACCATTCGATCGGTTCCTCGCCGTCGTCGCTTCCTGCGACGGCCACCGGGCCGGTGCCCGTTCCGATTGCGTCGAGCAATCTGTCGAGGGTCCAGTCGAGTCCGGTTCCGGCGGCACCCGAAAGCGGAATGACCTCGCTTCCGCAAGCGGCTTCCAGCTCTGCCGACAGCGCAGCGATCATTTCATCATCGAGCGTATCGATCTTGTTCAGTGCCACGACCGACGGCTTGTCGGTCAGCCCCGCGCCATAGGCTTCGAGCTCGTCGCGCACGATGCGATAGCTTTCGGCAACATCGGCATCGTTCGCATCGATCAGGTGAAGAAGCACCCGGCAGCGTTCGACATGGCCCAGAAACCGGTCGCCGATACCTGCGCCCTCCGCGGCTCCCTCGATCAGGCCCGGGATGTCGGCGACGACGAATTCGCGGTCGCGGTGGCTGACCACGCCCAATTGCGGGCGCACCGTGGTGAACGGATAGGCGCCAACCTTCGCCTTGGCATTGGTGACGGCATTGATAAACGTCGACTTTCCGGCATTGGGAAGGCCGAGCAGCCCTGCGTCGGCGAGGAGCTTCAGGCGCAGCCACACCCACGATTCCTCACCCGGCCAGCCAGTGCCGTGCTGGCGCGGTGCGCGGTTGGTCGATGTCTTGTAGCTTGCGTTGCCGCGTCCGCCGTCGCCGCCACGCAGAAACACGCGCCGCTCGCCGACCCTGGTAAAGTCGGCAAGGACATGCTCCTTGTCCTCGCTCAGCACCTGTGTCCCGACCGGCACGCGGATGATCAGGTCGTCGCCGCCGCCGCCGGTCTTGTTCGATCCCGCGCCACCCTTGCCACGCGGTGCGCGGAAATGCTGGGTATAGCGAAAGTCGATAAGCGTATTGAGCCCCGCAACCGCTTCGAGAATGATGTCGCCGCCCTTGCCGCCGTTGCCGCCGTCGGGCCCGCCATATTCAACGAACTTTTCGCGCCGGAAGGCAACGGCGCCCGGACCCCCCGCGCCCGAGGAGAGATAGACTTTGGCCTGATCGAGAAAATGCATGTCGCGCCGCCTAATCCTTTAGCGCAGCTAAAGCGAGGAAAACGCGGCGCGACCGGCCGGCGCGACTCAAGGCCGCGACCGACGGCTTGGCTTTGCCAAGTCGCTGCGCTGCTTAAGCGTTCGCCATCCGCGCCTGCACTCCCGGCGATGCCATCAGCATCTTGAGTGCGATCTCGCGCGCCGCTTCGGGCCGCAAACCCAGCGCGTCGGCCATCGGCTTGCCCAGCAGCGCATCGCCCAGTGCCATCAGCACGAGTGCGAGCGTATCCTCCTTGATCATGCCGTCCTCATTGTCGTCGGCAAGTTCGTCGACGAGACGGTGGATCGCGTTCAGGATCGGGTCGAGCGCATCCTTGTTACCGCTGAGAATCATCCAGGTCGCCAGCGCGCCTGCGCCCTGCTGGTCGAAGGCATCGAAGGTCATGTCGACGATCAGCCGCGGGTCGGCCTCTCCGCGGCGTGCCTTGATGACGGTCGCGCCGATCGTCTCGCAAACCGTTTCCGCAAGCATCGCCGCCAGCGCCTTTTGCAGGCCCAGCGCCGACCCGAAATGATGGAGCAGATTGGCGTGCGTTCGTCCGACTTGTGCTGCGACGGCTTTCAGCGTCACGGCTTGCGGTCCCTCGGCGATCAGAATCTGCCGCGCCGCTTCGAGCGCGAGCGTGCGGCTTTCATCGGGGGACAAGCGTTTTCGTTCGACAGGGATGGCTATTGACATTGATGTAAGTAGTGGCTACCGCGAGAGGATAAAGGAGAGGCTCTACATGGCACGCGACAAAACGCCTAGCGACCTGACGATTACGCCGCGCGATCGCAGATTCGGGCGCGGCACCGCTCAAAAGCGCTGGTGGCTTGCGAACGACCCGGTCGCGAGCACTTTCCACGATGCGTTGTCGATCACGTTTCCGCGCGGAGAGGCGTTCTTTGTCGAATCGGTGAAGGCGTTCCGTGACGGCGCCTCACCCAAGCTTGCCGCAGAGATCAAGGCGTTCGTCGTGCAGGAAGTCATGCACAGCCGCGAGCATGTCGCCTTCAACCACCGCGTCGCCGAGGCCGGGTACCGGATCGTGCACCTTGAAAAGGTGGTCGCGGACAGCCTCGAGCTGACCAAGGGTCGGCCGCAGATCCTGAACCTTGCGGTCACGATGGCGCTCGAACATTATACCGCGATGATGGCGGCCGAGATGCTCGGCAATCCCAAGTATTTCGCCGGATGCGACCCGGAGATGAAACAGCTGTGGCAGTGGCATGCGATCGAGGAGATCGAGCATAAGGGCGTCGCTTACGACACCTGGCTTCACGCGACGAAGGACTGGACCGCGTGGAAGCGCTGGAAGGTGAAGGCGATCATGATGCTGATCGTCACGAAGAACTTCTGGACGCGGCGCTGGGAGGGCACGCTCGACTTGCTGGCGCAGGACGGCATTACGGGGTGGAAGGCACGACGGATGCTCGCCTGGTACCTCGTCGGAACGCCCGGCGTACTGCGTCGCATCTTCCCCGCGTGGCTCTCGTTCTTCATGCCGGGCTTCCATCCCTGGAACCATGACGACCGCGCGCTGATCGGCAAATATGACAGTGATTACGCTGCCGCCAACCTGGCGATGGCCGCCTGACGCCGCCGACGCTCGTCACCGAACGTCTGATCCTCCGCGCGCTGGCGATGGAGGATTGGGAACCTTATGCCGCCATGTGGGCAGATCCGCGCGTGACCGCGTTCATCGGCGGGGAGCCGCGCGACCGTGCGCTGGCCTGGACGAAGTTCGGACAGGCGGCGGGCGCGTTTCCCCTGTTCGGATACGGTAACTGGGCCGTCACCGGGCGCGATGACAAGGCGTTCCTCGGCATTTGCGGCTTTGCCCGTTACGAGCGTGGCATTGTCGAACTCGAAGGGTTTCCCGAAGCAGGCTGGGCGTTCGCGGCCGCAAGCTGGGGCAGGGGGATCGCGGGCGAAGCGCTGGGCGCGGCGATCGGGTGGGCCGATTACAACGGCCTGCCCGAAACGCGGTGCCTCATCGACGACCCCAATTTTGCATCGGTGAAAGTTGCGACGCGCAACGGATATGTCCCCTGTCACCACCTGTCCGCAAAGCGTGTCTTCAGGCGGCCATCGCCATTGCTTGAAGATCGAGCGCAAACGTAGCGCACGGGACAAGGGTGGCCCGCGCCGCGCTCGCGCGCATTTCGCGACCCGTATTGGAAAAGCCAAGTTTCTCGAGGACGCGACCCGACGCCGGATTGTCCGTGAAATGCCCCGAAACCAGCCGCGACAACTTGAGCGAATCGCGTGCCATTTCGACAACGGCGCGTGCGGCTTCGGTCGCAAAACCCAGCCCCCAGTGCGACGGCACGATCCAGTAGCCCAGTTCCAGGTCACGGTCGCGCCGCGCCAGGCTGACGCCGCCGATCAGCCGCGGTGCGCCCATCGTCCGAAGGAAGATCAGCAGATCGACCTCGCCGACCTTGCGGTCGCGCCCAAGATACTCGACTGCATCATCAAGCCGGTACGGCCACGGCGCACGGGCAAGCGTCATCACGACGTCCTCGCGCGCAAATGCGTCGGTAAGGGCAGGGGCATCCTCAACCCAGCCGGGCCGCAGGAGCAATCTTTCAGTACGCACGAACATGTCATATCTCCTGTTCCTGCCGCTACCCGGGTTTCACTACCGGGCGATGACATCGATTTAGGGAGATACAAAAAAGGGAGCTCGGGGGTGACCCTTACTCCCTGCGACCGGCCTTGGCCGGTCTTCGGGTCACCCTTGAGGCGACCCGGAAATCGGACCGCCGGTTATTCGGCTGCTTCTGCCATAATATCTACCGAGACGTACTTTCGGCCGAGCTTGCCTTCGTGAAAGGCAACGCGCCCTTCCGCGAGTGCGAACAGCGTGTGGTCCTTGCCACAACCGACGTTGCGCCCCGGCCAGACTCGCGTACCGCGTTGACGCACGAGGATGTTGCCCGCGAGCGCATGCTCGCCACCGAACTTTTTCACGCCCAGCCGGCGTCCTGCCGAATCACGACCGTTACGCGACGAACCGCCTGCCTTTTTATGTGCCATGGTTCGTTACTCCTTTTCGCTCGCGTCGGCGGGCTTGGCAGCCTTCTTCGCCGGTGCCTTCTTGACCTTGGGTGCCTCGGCCACCGGTGCCGCAACCGCTTCGACGGGTGCCACAGGTGCTTCTACCGGCGTTGCCTCAACGGCGGCGGCTTCCTTCTTGGGAGCAGCTTCCTTCTTGGCCTTCGTTTCCTCCGCCGCACCGACGCTGATGATCTTCAGGATCGTGTGCTGCTGGCGATGGCCGTTCTTGCGGCGATAGTTATGGCGGCGCTTTTTCTTGAAGACGATGACCTTGTCGGCCTTCGCCTGCGCGACGATTTCTGCGGCAATGCTGATGCCGCCCTCGCCCGTGGATGTAAACAGCACGTCGCCCAGCGAAATGCGTGCGCCGGCTTCACCGTCCATGCGGTCGACGACGATCTTGTCTCCAGCGGCAACGCGATACTGCTTGCCGCCCGTGCGCACGATTGCGAACATGGCTCTCACTTTGTGTCAAACGATCTGGCCCCGCGAACATTGTCCGCCGGGAAAGCGGCTCACTATGCAAGCCACTTCCCGCTGTCAACCGCGACCTGTGTGTTGCTCGTCCGCAACACACGCGATGCAAACGGTTGCAAAGGCGGATGCGCGGTTGTGCCGACGCTCGTTGTCACTAGTTTGTCATCACCGGGCAGGGAACCCGGGCGAAAAAATGGGGTGGTATTCAAATGACTTCGGCACGCGCGACTTTGCTCGCATCGCTTTCGGCGCTCGCTCTTTCGGCAGGACCCGCGCTGGCCCAGGAAGTTCCCGCCGGGGCGACTGCGGCAGAGGCGGACAGCGGCCAGACAATCATCGTCACGGGCACGCGGCGTTCCGACCGGACCGTCGCCGATTCGCCGGTTCCCGTCGACGTGATCGGTGCGGATGCGATCGCCGCCACCGGCCAGACCGAAACCAACAAGATTCTCAACCAGCTCGTCCCGTCGTTCAATTTTCCTCAGCCATCGATCGCTGACGGCACCGATGCGCTCCGCCCCGCGACGCTGCGCGGCCTAAGCCCCGATCAGACGCTCGTGCTGGTCAACGGCAAACGCCGTCACGTCTCGTCGCTTCTCAACATCAACGGCACGGTCGGTCGCGGCTCGGCGGCGGTGGACCTGAATACCATCCCCGGCCTGGCGATCGAGCGGATCGAGGTTCTGCGCGACGGTGCGTCGTCGCAATACGGGTCGGACGCCATCGCAGGTGTCATCAACATCCGTCTGAAGACCGCGAGCAAGGGCGGCTCGGCGACCGCCACCTACGGCAAATATGTGACCACGCTCAGCAATGTCGCGAACGTCACAGGGCTGCAGTCGGCGGCCGGTCAACCGTTCTTCGACCCTGCCGACGGACGCGTTCTCGCCTCGACCTCGAACGGCGAACGCAAGGCACGTGACGGCGAGACCTACACTGTTGCCGCCAACTTCGGCGTCCCCATCGGTCCCGAGGGCTATTTCAACTTCACGGCCGAATATCGTCATCGTGACCCGACCAATCGTGCCGGATACGATCTCCGCCCGAACTACAACCGGCCGACAGCGGCGTTCGACACGCGGGAACTCGGCTTCAACCGGCTGCAGTTCAAATATGGCGACGGGCGCAGCGACGATTTCGCTTTGTTCGGCAACGCCGCGATTCCGTTCGGCGACGGGTTCGAGCTGTATGGTTTTGCCTCTTACAACCAGCGCGACGGGCTGACGGCGGCAAACTGGCGTCAGCAGAACGCGGCCGCCAATCGCGATTACTCGACGATCACGCCTGCGACGACGCCGAACGCGGTGAACTTCGTTCCGCTCACGCCCGATGGCTTCTTGCCACTGATCGACACTGATCTGGAGGATTATGCGGGAACGATCGGGGTGCGCGGCGATCTTGGCAGCTGGACCGCCGATCTCTCGCTCGGCTACGGCCACAACAGTTTCGATTACACGATCAAGAATTCGCTCAACACGTCGTTCGGGACTGCGGGCATTCGCACCTTCGACGCGGGCGGACTGCGTTATGCCCAGACGATCGCCAATTTCGACCTGAGCCGCCAGTACGACATGGGCTTTGCCAAGCCGCTGTCGGTGGCGGTCGGTGCAGAATACCGCAACGAGAATTTCCAGATCCGCCCCGGCGACCTGCTCTCCTATGCGATCGGGCCGTTGTTCCAGCCCGCGATCACGACGACGGCGGTCAACTGCGCCGCCCAGGTCGGCGTGTTCAACGCGACCACCGGCGTCTGTTCGTTTCCGGGCCGGACCGCACCGGCGGGCACGCAAGGGTTCCCCGGCCTTCCGGCGGCAAGCCGTACCGACGCAAGCCGGCACAGCTATGCGGCCTATGCCGAGCTGGATACCGATTTGTTCGAAGGATTCACGACCACGCTTGCGGGCCGATACGAACATTTTTCCGATTTCGGCGACACTGTGAACGGCAAGTTGGCGGCGCGTTACGAACCTGTCACCGGCTATGCGCTTCGCGGGTCAATCTCGAACGGGTTCCGCGCGCCGTCGCTCCACCAGCAGAACTTCACCACGACTTCGACCAACTTCATCAACGGCTTGCCGGTCGACATATCGACGCTCGCCGTTTCCAGTCCGGTCGCGCGCGCACTGGGGTCAAAGAATCTGAAGCCCGAGAAATCGGTCAACATCAGCGTCGGTGCGACCGCCAACCCGGTCAGCGGACTGACCTTCACGATCGATTACTACCGCATCAAGATCAAGGATCGCATCGTTCTCACCGAGAACCTGGGTGCGGCGGGGAGCGGAACGACTGCCGTCAACGCAGCGGTCAAGGCGGTCCTCGACGCGAACGGTTTCCAGAGCGTCGGCGCTGCGCGCTTCTTCATCAATGGTCTCGACACGACGACACAGGGTGTCGATGCGGTCGCGAGCTATCGTTTCCGCCCCGGCAATTTCGGGCTGTGGACGCTGACCGCGGCTTATAACGTCAACAAGACGCGGATCGACCGGCGCATCAACACGCTCGGGCCGCTCGCGACGATCCCGGGCATCGTACTGTTCGGGCGCGTCGAGGGTATCCGCTTCACCGACGGTCAGCCGCGCGACAAGATCGTGCTGTCGGCCGACGGCAAAATCGGCGCGTTCGGGATCACCGCGCGCACGACGCGCTATGGCAAGGTCATTTCACCCGGTGCCGTCAATCCGGTCAGCGACCCGACCAGCCTGACCGCGCTTGGGCCCGACGACATCTTCCTCGGTGCCAAATGGATTACCGACCTCGAACTGCGGGTCTCGCCGACTGACTCGGTCGACTTGGCGATCGGTGCCAACAACGCCTTCGACATTTACCCTGACCGTTCCCCCATCGGCGCGCGTCCTGCGGCGGTCGGCGGGCAGTACCCCATCAACCAGTATTACCTGCCTTATTCAGGGTTTTCGCCCTTCGGCTTCAATGGCCGCTTCCTGTATGCACGCGTCGGGGTGAAATTCTGACGGACAAATTGTCCGGACAAATCTGCTTTGCAAAGACTGGGGTCACGCGTTAGCCTGAATGCGTGACCCTGGACCCCGCCTACCTCGAATATCCGAAGCGTCGGCTCGGATACGACCACGAACTCTATCACTGGTCCGCGTTGAAGGATCGGCCGCCTGTGGTCTGGCCGGGCGGCGCGAGCGTTGCGGTCTGGGTCTGCGTTTCGCTCGAATGGTTTCCGCTGGCGCCGTCGGACACGCCCTTTCGCGCGCCGGGGCACATGCAGACGCCCTATCCCGATTACCGTCACTACACGGCACGCGAATACGGGACACGCATCGGCTTCTATCGCTTGCTCGAGGCTTTTTCGCGCGCAGGCGTTCGCGTGTCGGTCGCAACCAACAGCGCCATCGCCGATCGCTATCCCTCGATCATCGCTGACATCGTTGCGGAGGGGCACGAAATCATCGCCCATTCGACCGACATGAACGGCACGATTGCGACCGGGCTGGCCGACGACGAAGAGCGCGCGCTCATTGCCACATCGCTCGACACGCTCCAGCGCGTATCGGGTGTGCGACCGTGCGGCTGGCTGTCGATTGCGCGCTCGCAAAGCTGGAACACACCGCGATTGCTCCGTGAGGCGGGCGTGCAATACGCTTGCGACTGGGTGAACGACGAATTGCCCTATCGGTTCGAAAACGGCCTCATCAACCTGCCGCTGAACCACGAACTCAGCGATCGCCAGGTCATCGCGACGCAGCAGCATTCGGCGGACAGCTATGCACAGCAGATGCGCGACGCCTGCGACTGGCTCGCGAACGAGGCGCAAAAACAAGGGGGGCGAATGTTGCCGCTCCACATCACGCCCTACATCATGGGCTTGCCATACCGTATCGACGCCTTCGAAGGCTTGCTCGGCGATCTGCAAGCGCGTGGCGCGTGGTTCGCCAGCGGCGGCGAGATCGTCGACGCCTGGACAGGGCAGCAATGAAGGTCCGCAATCCCCGCACCGGAAGCGAAGATTATGAAATAGCGCCCCTGACGCCCACCGAAGTTGCGGGCGTCGCGCGCGACTTGCGCGACAGACAGCGCGACTGGGCGGGCCTGAGTTTCGAAGCGAGGTCGCGGCGACTGAACGAACTAGCGAATTCGCTCGATCGTCATGCGGATGCGATCGGCAACGCGCTTGAAACTGACACCGGACGTGCCGCCATTTCGCGTATCGAAGTCACGGGCACCGGCCGCGGGGTTCGCCGCTGGGCACAGAATGCTGCACGTATTGCTGCGCAGCATGAAACAGTGGCGCAATCCACCGGCGTGCCCGGCATCAGCACCTCTACACGCCTGATCCCGTACCCATTGGTCGGCGTCATCAGCCCCTGGAATTTCCCGCTGACGCTCGCGCTGATCGA
>JANMKS010000016.1:0-19420 GCA_031372155.1 Sphingomonas sp. | reverse complement strand
GCGCTCCTTCAGCGCCTGTTCGATGATGAAGCATTCGGGCGCCTTGATATCCTCAAGGTTGATGCCGCCAAAGGTCGGCTCCATCAGCGCGACCGCTTCGATGAACTTTTCGGTGTCTTCGGTCGCAAGCTCGATGTCGATCGAATCGACGTCGGCGAACCGCTTGAACAGCACCGCCTTGCCCTCCATCACGGGCTTTGCGGCCAGCGCGCCCAGATTGCCAAGGCCCAGGATCGCCGTGCCATTGGAAATGACCGCGACCAGATTCCCCTTTGCGGTGTAATCGTAAGCCGTCGCCGGATCTGCGGCGATGGCAAGCACCGGAACGGCGACACCCGGCGAATAAGCGAGCGACAAGTCGCGCTGCGTCGCCATCGGCTTCGTCGCCACGATCTCGATCTTGCCCGGACGCCCTTCGGAATGGAACAGCAGCGCTTCACGATCCGAAAACTGAACATTGGATTCGTCGCTCATGCTTTTATCAACCCTTGATCGTCAGTGTTCCGACATCGCTCACGCGACAATCGCTTTGTGACCCGATCAGGCCACTCGTTTGGGGAAGAGGGAGAGTTGACCCCAGCGTTACCGAAAGAACCTCCAAAGTTGCAAAGGCCTCCCCAGGCATAGGATTATCAAATCGTGTTGATGCCCCCTCGGCTGCAGCGCTTGCGATCAAAAGGCATTGCCGTGACCGGATTGCGCGATTGATGAACAATGTGCCGCATTTTGACTTATCAATGCGAAAATGCGTGATTTTTTTAGAAGCCGCCATTTCTGCAAGCAACCGCAGCGTCGTTTGAGCCGATCGCGTTTCGGGACGTTCAAGTCCGTAGGTCGTCAGAGCACGGAATTTCTCGCCGCCGTGAAATTTGCAATAAATCGTTTCTTGGCCAAACCCGAGAAGTCCGCCGAACCCGGCAGCAGAGCTTGGCGTGGACAGGCACGCGGTGCCGGCAAGGCTCATGGCAAGTAAACGATGCACCAAATACTCCCGCGACTTTAGCGCGCGATAGCGAAGGCGGCATGAAACAGGAAGCGCGGTTTGAAAAGACCTCGTCCGCCGCATAGGACGTCGGCATGTCTGCCCCCACTCCCATGATGGCGCAATATCATGCGTTGAAGGCCGAAGTGCCCGATTGCCTGCTGTTTTACCGCATGGGCGACTTTTTCGAGTTGTTCTTCGATGACGCGCGTGTAGCTGCGGCGTGCCTCGACATCGCGCTGACCGCGCGCGGCGAGCATGACGGCCAGAAAGTGCCCATGTGCGGGGTGCCCGTCCACGCCGCCGAGGCTTATCTTGCGCGGCTTATCAAGGGCGGCCACCGCGTCGCCATTGCCGAGCAGGTCGAAAGCCCGGTGGCGGCCAAGGCACGAGCCAGAAGTGCGGGTGGCAAATCGATTGTCGCGCGCGCGATCGTCCGCGTGGTGACGGCGGGAACGCTGACCGAGGATGTTCTGCTCGACGGCAAGGTTTCGAACTGGCTCGTCGCGGTCGCGCGGCGCGAAAGCCGGTTCGGCTTGGCTGCGGCGGATATCTCGACCGGCCGGCTCGAGCTGAGCGAAGTCGATGCGGGCGGGCTGGACGCCGAACTCGCCCGGCTGTCGCCAAAGGAGATCGTCGTTCCGGCGCAAAGGTCGGGTGACGAAAGGCTTCGGGTTTCTGCGTTTGCGGGAATTACCGTGGAGCACGAAGCCCGCGCTTTCGATTCCGCAAGGGC
This sequence comes from Sphingomonas sp., assembly GCA_031372155.1. GTDB lineage: Bacteria > Pseudomonadota > Alphaproteobacteria > Sphingomonadales > Sphingomonadaceae > Sphingomonas_O. The sequence continues at coordinate 17,702 of JANMKS010000016.1, read as the reverse complement.
CGAGGCCACGCTGAAGGCGATCAACGGCGTCGCGACACTCGACGGGTTTGCGCAGTTTTCCGCAGCCGAACTTGCCGCGGCAGGCGGCTTGCTCGGCTATCTGGACAATGCTGGCAAGGGAACAATTCCATTCCTGTCCGCGCCCGTGCGCCGCACGCAGACCGCGACCATGGCGATCGATGCGGCGACGCGCGACAGCCTGGAACTGACGTGCACGAACGCGGGAACGCGTGCGGGGAGCTTGCTCGATTGCATCGACCGCACAGTTACTGCCGGTGGCGCGCGACTGCTTGCCGCTGACGTGTCGGCACCGCTGATGGACCGCGAACGGATCGACGCGCGACTGGGACTGGTGGCGCATTGGGCGGATGACGGCATCGCACGCGAGCGGCTTCGCGAAACGTTGAAGCGCTTGCCTGACATTGCCCGCGCGCTCGGACGGCTGTCGGCAGGACGCGGAAGCCCGCGCGATCTGGCGAGCCTTCGCGACGGGTTGGCGGCGGCGTGGACATTGCGCGAGCAGCTGGGCCGGGCCACCGCGCCGCCGGCTCTTCTTTGCGCGTTGATGCCGTGCCTCGGCGGTCACGGTGCGCTGATCGACGTGCTCACCCGCGCCTTGGTCGATAGCCCTTCGATCGACGCGAAGGCCGGTGGATTCATAGCGCCGGGGTATGACGCAGCGCTCGACGATCTGCGCGATACCGGCGGACACGGGCGGCGCGAGATTGCCGCGCTCGAGACCCGGTTTCGTGGCGCGACCGGTATCGGCGCGCTGAAGATCCGGCACAACGGTGTGCTGGGGTATCATGTCGAGGTGCCTGCGCGCGGTGCCGACCCGCTGATGGCGCCCGACTCGCGCTTCACCCATCGCCAGACACTCGCGGGAGTCGTACGCTTCAATGCGCCCGAATTGCACGAAGTCGCGTTGAAAGTGACCCAGGCGGGCGCGCACGCGCTTGCTGCCGAAGCCGCGCATTTTGAGGAACTGACGACGCAGGCGGTGCAATCGGCGGCGACCATCTGTGCAACCGCAGATGCCCTCGCCCGGCTCGATGTCGCGTCGGCCAATGCTCAGGCGGCGATCGAGTGTAGTTGGTGTTGCCCCGTGCTCGTCGACCACCCGTGCCTCGATATCGAGGGTGGGCGGCATCCCGTCGTCGAGGCAGCGGTCGGCAAGGCGGGAGGACGCTTTGTTGCGAACGACTGCGCCCTGTCGGAAATTGACCGGCTGTGGCTCGTCACCGGGCCGAACATGGGCGGCAAGTCGACATTCCTGCGCCAGAACGCTTTGATCGCAGTGATGGCCCAGGCCGGATGTTACGTCCCGGCTACACGTGCCACGCTCGGCCTGGTTGATCGCCTGTTCAGCCGGGTCGGCGCATCGGACAATCTGGCGCGGGGCCGATCGACGTTCATGGTCGAGATGGTCGAGACCGCGGCAATTCTGGCGCAGGCCACCGAACGGTCGTTCGTCATTCTTGACGAGGTCGGGCGCGGCACATCGACCTACGACGGGCTGGCGATCGCATGGGCGGTCGTGGAGGCAGTGCACGAGGGCAACCGGTGCCGGTGCCTGTTTGCGACGCACTATCATGAACTGACCCGTCTTGCCGAAAAGCTCGGCAGCCTGTCGCTGCATCACGTTCGGGCGCGCGAATACAAGGGCGACCTCGTCCTGTTGCACGAACTCGGGAGGGGACCTGCCGATCGAAGCTATGGCATTGCGGTCGCACGGCTTGCCGGGATGCCACCCATGGTGCTGGCGCGGGCAAAAGCGGTGCTGTCGAAGCTGGAGGCGGGACGTGCTGCAACGGGCGGTCTTGCCGCCGGACTCGACGACCTGCCACTGTTCGCCGCGCTGGTCGAGGAGACGGCGCCCGATCCGGTGCATCATGCGCTCGAAACGCTCGATATCGATGCGTTGAGTCCGCGAGAGGCGCCGGAAGCGCTCTACCGGCTCAAGGCGGTGGTGGATGGGCGAGCTAGTCGCTAAGCGGCGCAACATGTCAGGTCGCTTTGAAACCCTTGCCAATCGTCGCGCACTGATCGAGCGCCGCAGTATTGCCGATCAACTCGCTGCACTCGAAGGCACGCAATTGCGCGCGCAGGCGGTGGCGGTACTGAAGCCCGCGCTTGAGAAAGGCCGCGCCGAGATCGCCCGCCGCATCACCGAATTTCCGCAGCGCGGCAATGATGCCGCGGCGGCGCAAGCGTTTCTGACCGACCAGATTCTGCGGCTTGCCTATGATTTCACCACGCAGCGCCTGCACCGCATCGGCAACCGAACCGCGTCGGAACGGCTCACCCTGCTGGCGGTCGGCGGCTATGGGCGCGGCGAGATGGCACCGTTTTCGGACGTAGACATCGCTTTCCTAACGCCGTGGAAGCAGACCGCCTGGACCGAGCAGGTCATCGAATCGATGCTCTACACGCTGTGGGATCTGGGGCTGAAGATCGGCCATTCGTCGCGATCGCTCGACGAGATGATCCGCATGGCCAAGAGCGACCTCACAATCCGGACCGCGCTGCTCGAGGGGCGCTATGTATGGGGCGACCAGGCGCTGTACGACGAGGCATCGGCGCGGTTTCAGGCCGAAGTCGTCGCGGGTACGGCGCGTGCATTCGTAACCGAAAAGCTGGCCGAACGCGACGCCAGGCATAAGCGAATGGGCGACAGCCGCTATGTCGTCGAACCGAATTTGAAGGAAGGCAAGGGCGGTCTGCGCGACCTCCACACGTTGTTCTGGATCGGAAAATATGTTCATCGTGTGCAAACCGTGGCCGAGCTTGTCGACAAGGGCTTGCTGACGCAGGCCGAATTGCGACAGTTCCAGAAGGCCGAAAACTTCCTGTGGGCGGTACGCTGCCACCTTCATAGCGTCACGGGGCGCCCGGAAGATCGGCTGACCTTCGACGTCCAGCCCGAGATCGCGCGCCGAATGCGATACCGCGAGACGCCGGGTCGATCGGCGGTCGAACGGTTCATGCAGCATTATTTTCTGATGGCAAAGCATGTCGGCGACCTGACCGGAGTCTTCCTCGCGCATCTCGATGACGGCATGGCGGCAAAGGGGCGGCGCTTCACCCTGTCGGGATTCATGCGGAGCCCCCGCAAGCTTTCCGGTTTCGTCCTCGATCGCGGGCGCCTCGCCTTGCCATCCGACGACTGGTTCCGTTTGGATGCCGTCCGGCTGATCGAGATATTCGCGCTTGCGGACGAACACGCGCTCGAGATCCATCCACAGGCAATGCGCGCCGCCAACCGCGATGCGCGGCTCATCGACGCGCGGGTCCGGAACGACGCACGCGCGAACGCGCTGTTCATGCAGGTGCTGACGTCGAAGCGCGATCCCGAGACCGTTCTGCGCTGGATGAACGAGGCCAGCGTTTTCGGCCGGTTCGTTCCCGATTTCGGTCGCGTCGTCGCTCAGATGCAGTTCGACATGTATCACCACTACACTGTTGACGAGCACAGCATTCGTGCGATCGGGTTGCTGGCACGCATCGAAAAGGGCGATTTGCGCGACGATCATCCGCTCGCGACTGCAATCCTGCAACAGATCGTGTCGCGGCGCGTCATCTACGTCGCGGTCCTGCTGCATGATATCGCAAAGGGGCGGGGCGGGGACCATTCGGTGCTGGGTGCCGAAGTCGCCATGAAACTCTGTCCGCGCTTCGGACTGAGCCCGGCCGAGACCGAGACGGTTGCGTGGCTGGTCGAAAAGCACCTGCTGATGTCGGCAACCGCGTTCAAACGCGACCTGTCGGACTACAAGACGGTCATCGATTTCGCCGAGGCTGTGCAATCGCCCGAAAGGCTGCGGCTGCTGCTCGCCCTGACCGTGGTCGACATCCGCGCGGTCGGTCCGGGGGTATGGAACAGCTGGAAACGACAATTGCTCGGCGACTTGTACGAGGCGGCGGAGGAAGTTCTTCGCCTCGGGCACAAACAGACCGGGCGCGCCGAACGGATCGCAGCCAAGCAGGAAGGGCTGGCCACGGCGCTGGGATGGCCGGAACAGCGCTTTGCCGCTTTCGCCAAGCGCTTCCCCGAAAGCTACTGGATCGCCGAGCCTGACGACATTCTGTTGCGCAACGCGCAACTCGTCAGTGCAAGTGCCGATCAGCCGCTGTCGGTCAGCGCGGAAGTTTATCCTTCGCGCGGAGCGACGCTGGTCACAGTCCACACCGCCGATCATCCCGGACTCTTTTACCGGCTGGCGGGCGCGATCCATCTGGCCGGCGCAAACATCATCGACGCCCGTATCCACACCACGCGCGACGGCATGGCGCTCGACAATTTCCTGCTTCAGGATCCCTTTGGCCGCCCCTTCGACGAACCCGCGCGGCTGAAACGGCTTGCGACGGGGATCGAAGATGCGCTCGCCAATCGCGCTCGCCTGGACGAGCGCCTCGCGGCAAGGCCTCTCTCGCGAACCCGCGCCGACGCGTTCTCAATCCAGCCGAACGTGCTGATCGATAACAAGGCATCGAACCGGCACACCGTGATCGAAGTCAACGCGCGCGACCGTCCCGCTTTGCTCAACGCACTCGCCTACGCGCTATTCCAGGCGAGGGTAACGATCCGGTCGGCGCACATCGCCACTTACGGAGAACGCGCCGTCGATACCTTCTATGTCACCGACCTGACGGGCGACAAAGTCGAGGGCGCACCGCGGCTCAGGACACTGTCGAAGCTGTTGCTCGATGCAGCAGCTGGAGAAGCGATGAGCGAGGCGGCGTAACTACCGCCTCGCTTTGATTGGCTTAGAACTTGAAACGAGCCGTAACGCCGTAAGTCCGCGGCTCGGCGAGAAAGGCGCCGAACAGCTGGGTAGCCGCGGTTCCGAACTGCGCCGTCTGTCGCCGCGTGCCGCTACCTTGCAGCGGGGCGTCGAACGTCACCTGCTGGTAATTCACGTCGAAAATGTTCTGCGCCCAGAGCTCGAGAGCCCATTTCTGTTCCGCACCCCGGATGCCGATGCGGGCGTTTGTAACGGCGAACGCGTCCTGCACCTTTTCGATATCGAGATCGGAGCCGGTGTTGGTATCACTTTGAAGGCGTGTGTCGACATAGACGAGGCCCGACAGCCCGGTGTCGCCGATCGGCGGCGTCCAGCTGAACGAGCCGGTCGCAACATATTGCGAGCTGTTCGACAGGCGACGACCCGGCAGCTGGAACAGTGCGCCCGGGAATGCCGTTCCGTTTACGCCGACGAGATCGTTGCCATAGCTCGTGTTCGTATAGGTCAAGCCCAGATTGACGCCGATGTTGCGCACCGGACGAAGGAACGCCTCGATCTCAAGGCCCTTCGACGACACGCCTGCCTTGGTTCCCGAAGTGCAAGCGCCCGTCGCGTTGCTCAAGTCGCGGTCGGCACCATTGAGCGGCGTCTTGCACCGGTCGACGTTGACGACGATGAAGTTGACACCATTAAAAGTGTTCAACTGAAAACCGCCGAACCTCTGATAGAATGCGGCGATATTCAAATCGAAGCCGGGCTTGTTGAGCTTGTAGCCAAGCTCGAACGAGTTGACGATTTCGGGTTCGAAGGTCAGCTGCTGCAAGTTCGGCGCGCCATAGGTGAGGCCCGACCGGTCGAGGTTGAAGCCGCCAGCCTTGTACCCGCGTGAGAAGCTTGCATAGACGAGCAGGTCGTCGACAGGCTTGACGCTGAGGACAGCCGTACCGGTAATCTTGTCCTCGCTCTTCTTTGCGCCGTTCTGCGTAAAGCTTCCGCCCGGAACATTGGGAATGACGCAGGGCAGCGTCGCCAGCCCGGAAAGCGTGGCGCTCGCGCGGAGCGTCGCACAAAGCGTATTGTTGTCACGGAACGAAGCGTTGAGCGTCTTCTTTTCGTTCGTGTAACGCGCCCCGAGCGTCAGGCTCAACCAGTCGGTGAACTTGATGACGTTGTGCGTGAATACCGCGAAGTTGCGGCTGGTCTGCTCGAAATTATCATCAAGCGCGACACCGGTCAGCTGCGCTGCCGGAGTCCCTGCCAGTGCGGCTATGCTGCGGTACCCAAACAATCCCGTGGCGGGAACGCCTGCTGCGGGAACGGCGATCCCTGCAAACGCGCCGACCGGCACACGCAGCGCGAGTGGTGCCGCAGCGTTGCCCGCGATCAGAGCCGCTAACGGCGCGTTGATGCATCCTGCGCTGCCGGGAGAGACGAGTGTCGGTTGTGAGGCCGAACCCGCGAGACCCGCCACGGTAAGGCAGTTGGCGTAACGCTCAAAATCCGCTCCGTATGACAGGTTGTCGCGCAGCTTTAACTTTTCATTCGCGTAATAACCGCCGACCAGCCAGTCGAGATGGTCGTCGAACGCCGTCCCTTGCAGCCGAAGCTCCTGCGTGAAGGTCTGAAAGCTCTGGCGCTGTGCATTGGCGTCGGTGCCGGGACGGCGCAGAATGTCGAGATTGTTGAAGTCGGCATCCTGTCCGCGCACCAGCCGCCAGTCGCGATAGGCCGTGATCGACGTCAGATTGGCGGCACCGAAATTATAGTTCAGCTCGCCCGAAACGCCCCAATCCTTGACGTCGCCGCGATAACCGAAGCCAGGCGTGATCGATGTTTCGCGCCTGAACGTATTGTCGCTGATGATGCCGCCCAGCGCACGTTCGAGACCCGCGATCGAATTCGGGCCGAATACCAGGCTGCCATTGGGCGCGCGCGTCACGTTCTGACCTGGCAGATAGGCCGCACCGCAGCATTCTTCTTTGCGGTCGGCGTAATCGCCAATGATCCGCACCGACAGGTCGTCGTTTGGCTGAAACAAGACCTGACCACGGACCAGCCAACGATCGCGATTGTTGATGCGCCGACCTGAAACTACGTCCTTCAGAAAACCGTCGCGCTTGAAATAAATGCCGTCGACGCGTGCAGCGATGCTTTCGCTGAGCGGCCCCGTCACGCCTCCGCCAAGCCGAATCGTATCGTAGTTGCCGTAAGTCGCTTCGGCAGTTCCGCCGAAATTAAAGGACGGCTTTGCGGTGATGACTGAAATCAGTCCTGCCGAGGCGTTGCGTCCGAACAACGTTCCCTGCGGTCCGCGAAGGACTTCGATCCGGTCGATCGCGCCGAGTTCCGAAAGGCCCACACCGGCGCGGTTGCGATAAACGCCGTCGACGAAGGTAGCTACTGAACTCTCGAGGCCTGGATTGTCGCCGACCGTTCCGATGCCCCGGATACGTGCGCCGCCTGCCGCCGCTTCAGACGAAGTCGAGGACACGAGCAGCGATGGCGAAAGCTGGTTGAGCGCACGAATGTCGCTTGCGCCCGAATTGGCAAGGCTCGCCGCCGTAACGGCGGACACAGCGAGAGGAATGTCGGAAAGCGCTTCGGAACGTCGTGTCGCCGTGACGATAATGTCGCCGACATTACCGGTATCGGTCGCCTGATTCTCGGCAGCTTGCGGAGCAGGCGTACCCTGGGCGAACGCGGGGGCGGCAAAGGCGCAGGCCAGAATTGCGGGCGCGGCCGACAGCATCAAGCGAAATTTGGGCATCATTCTCTCCTCCGTTCGGACTATGCAGTCCGTTCGGAAGAGCCACTACCGAAAATCGGAACCCTCCACCAGTCGCAACCGGCGGTTTTCCCCGCTTTGGAACCCTGCCGCGGCTTTTTTGCAACAGTGTTACAGCCTTGACGCTACGGCACGCTTACTTGGGCGAAACCACCATCAACATCTGCCGACCTTCCATGCGCGGATAGCTCTCGACCTTCGCGACTTCGGCGATATCGGTCTGCACCCGCTGGAGAAGGACCATGCCCAACTGGCCGTGGGCAAGCTCTCGGCCGCGAAAGCGCAGCGTGACCTTGACCTTGTCCCCTTCGCCGATGAACTCGAAGATCTTTTTCATCTTCGTGTTATAGTCGTGATCGTCGATGTTCGGACGCATCTTGATCTCTTTGATCTCCTGAGTCTTTTGCGTCTTGCGGGCGATGTTCGCCTTTTTCTGTGCCTCGTACTTGAACTTGCCGACGTCGAGGTACTTTGCGACCGGCGGATCGGCGTTGGGCGACACTTCGACCAGGTCGAGGCCGACTTCGCGCGCCGCCTCCATCGCTTCACGGGTGTACATCACGCCCAGGTTCTCGCCGTTTTCGTCGATCACGCGCACCTTCGGCGACACGATGAACTCATTGAAACGGGGGCCGTTATTCGGCATTCGCTCGCTCCCAAGCGGGCGGCGGGTCATGGGCGGTGGTATAGCGCGAACTCCTGTCGATTCTAATCGGGAAGCGGTGATTTAGGCGTGCGCAGCGCTTAATAAAAGCCCGGACCTGCGATTTTGCCGCCGTTGTTGCCGCGAAGTCGCAATCGCCGGGGCGATCCGCGCTACAACGAAAGCAACGTGCTGCGCGCGGGCGCAAAGAAATACCCGCCGCCCTTCAGTGTCACGTGCCCCCCGAAATCGGCCGCCTGCTTGCCCTTCGAAGGGTCACCCCAGACCTTGTTGTGCTTCAGATGCGCCCTTCCCGGCTGGCCGATAATCGGATCAATCCCCGTACCGGGCGCCACAAAACCGGCATTGTTGACCCAGGTCGACTGCGTGAATTCGAACTGGTTCGCGATGTTGCTCTGATACGCCATGAAAAGCAGGCCGACCTTACCCGACGGTTCGTCGGTGGGATCGATTACATGGTTGCGTTTGCCATAGGTAATTCCGCGACGGGCCATGATATGCGAACGCTCCTTGGCAAGCGTCGAAAAGCCCGCGCGCACGCTGTCCCCCCGCGGATTGCTCTTGCGAATGTGGGCGTGCATCGGGCAGCGCACACCCTTGGTATCGCCGGCATAATCGAAATTGTTCATGACCGGGCTGTCGGCATGGTCGTCGCGTTGCAGGACGACCGGCGTCCCGTCTTCGAATCGGCCGACGACGGTGGCACCGGAAAGCTCGCCATTATTGAGCAACGTGCCGAGCGCTTCCTCGTCGGCCTTGAAGGCCTTCACATTCTGCTCGAGCTTCCGGAACACGAAAAAGCTGCCAAAGCTTTTGCCGCCCGCCGAACCCGGGTCAGCGACGAGCACTTGCCTGAGCGGAAACGTCGGATCCCAAACGCTGATGCCGTCGTTTCCGTCGGCTTCATCCTGGATTGATTCGCGCAGCAGCAAGGGCTGGCTGCGGCCGTCGACATATCCGAAATGCTCAATCCCCTCGATCTCGTTGCTTTCCTGCTTCCGAAAGATGGCGCGTCCGTGTTCGGTCGCGGCGACCGCGCCTGCACTGCCCAGCAGGTTCAGAATCTTGGTGCCCATCGCATCGGCTTTGACCGACGTCCATTTCGTGTCCGAGTCGGGATTCGCACCGATTATCACGAGCGCATGAATTGCGTCCTGAAAGCCCGCGTCCCAACGGGCGATCGGGGGATCGGCAAGTGCAGTGCCGCGCGCCGCCATGCCCGCTGCGAATGCCCCTCCATCATTCGCGACCGGGATTTTTGTCGCGACACCCAAGGCATCATAGCCGGCCTTGCTCAGCAACAGCGTTACGAAGGTGGGCGCCGAAACGCCTGTCGCCTTGAATGTCTCGACATCCTTAAGTTGCTGGTGACCGGATGTTGTCAAAGCGCCGACTGCCTTGACGAAAGCCCTTGCTTTCGCTTGGTCGCTTCCGAACTTGATGAACAGATTGATTGTTGATCGCCGTCCGTGACCTTTCAGGATGTTGCCCTGCAAGTCATCCAGCATTGCCACTTCTTCAGCATTCGCCGCTGTCCACTTAAGTGGCGCATCCAGATTTATTGCCATCGGTCTTTCCCCCGGGTTAGACCTTGGGAGATACACTGTCACCGATCGCGGTTATTGTATGGAATCGTCAACCCACGTTCGGCTCATCCACTAAATCGGGCGGGCGAGCGTCAAGTTTCAGCATCGCAACGGCTTCGGCTAGCGCCATCACACGCTGTCCATCCTGCCCGAGCGTGCGGATCGCTACTGTGCGTTCTTCGGCTTCTCGTTTTCCAACGACCAGCAGGTGCGGCACTTTGGCCAGCGAATGTTCGCGCACCTTGTAATTGATCTTCTCGTTGCGAAGGTCGCCTTCGGCGCGCAGTCCGACCGCTGATAACGCTGTCATGACTTCCCGCGCATAATCGTCCGCGTCCGATACGATCGTCGCCACGACCGCCTGCACCGGCGCGAGCCACAGCGGGAAGCGCCCCGCATGATGTTCGATCAATATCCCGATAAATCGCTCGAACGTGCCGAGGATCGCGCGGTGGAGCATCACCGGTCGATGCTTCGCACCGTCCTCGCCGACGTAGCTCGCGTCGAGCCGCTCGGGCAGCACATAGTCGAGCTGGATCGTCCCACATTGCCACGTCCGCCCGATTGCATCGGTCAAATGGAATTCCAGCTTGGGCGAATAGAACGCCCCTTCGCCGGGCAGTTCCTCCCACTGATATTCGGGTCCGGAGCGCCCCGCGAGCCGAACCGCCTCGCGCAGGTCATTCTCGGCGCGGTCCCACATCTCGTCGTTCCCGAAGCGCTTGTCGGGGCGCAGCGCGAGCTTGATCGAATAGGTCTCGAACCCAAGATCTTTGTAAACGTTGTCGAGTAGGTCGCAGAACGTCCGCACTTCATCGACAATCTGGTCCTCGCGGCAAAAAATATGCCCGTCGTCCTGCGTCATCTGGCGCACGCGCATCAGGCCGTGGAGCGCGCCGTGGAGCTCGTTGCGGTGGCAGCAGCCCATCTCTGCCATGCGCAGCGGCAGGTCGCGGTAGGATTTGATCCCCTGCCGGAAAATCAGGACGTGCGCGGGGCAATTCATGGGCTTGAGCGCCATCAAGTCGCTCTTGCCTGTCAACACCGGGCCATCTTCCTCGGCATTAGGAATTTCGTCGGGCACCACGAACATATTCTCGCGATATTTGCCCCAATGGCCCGAAGCTTCCCATTGTTTTGCGTCCATCAGCTGCGGGGTTTTGACCTCTTTGTACCCGCCGCCGTCGATGGCGCGCCGCATATACGCCTCCAGCGCGCGCCAGATTACATAGCCCTTTGGGTGCCAGAACACCGACCCATGCGCCTCGGCCTGCAAATGGAACAGGTCCATGTCCTGCCCGATGCGGCGATGGTCGCGCTTTGCCGCCTCCTCCAGCCGGATCAGGTGCGCGTCGAGCTGTTTCTTGTTCAACCACCCCGTGCCATAGATGCGGCTCAGCTGCGGATTGTTCTGATCGCCGCGCCAGTACGCGCCCGACACGCGCATCAGTTTGAATGCCTGTGCGTCGAGCTTTCCGGTTGAGGCAAGGTGCGGCCCGCGACACATGTCCATCCAACCGCCCGAACGATAGATCGTGATTTCTTCGCCCTCGGGCAACTCCGCTGCCCATTCGGCCTTGAAGGTTTCGCCGTCGGCCTGCCATTTCGCGATAAGGTCGGCGCGGCTCCAGACCTCGCGAACCAGTTTTTCGTCGCGCCCGATAATCGCGCGCATTTCAGCCTCGATTGCGGGCAGGTCTTCGTCGGTGAAGGGGCGGGCCTTGGGTGCGAAGTCATAATAGAAGCCATCGTCGGTCGACGGCCCGAATGTGATCTGCGTGCCCGGGAACAGGTTTTGCACCGCTTCGGCGAGCACATGGGCAAAATCGTGTCGCGCCAGCTCGAGTGCGTCGCCCTCGTCGCGCGAGGTGACGAGCGCCAGCGCCGCGTCGTGCTCGAGCGGACGCATGATGTCGCGCAGTTCCCCGTTCACGCGCGCGGCAATCGCGGCCCTCGCCAGCCCCGGGCCGATGCTCGCGGCGATGTCGGCGGGTGTCGTTCCGCTTGGAACTTCGCGTACCGAGCCATCGGGAAGGCTGATCTTGAGCATCTCTGACATGGGCGCGCCTATGCCGCGTCGCCGCGTCAAAGGTCAACCAAACGGCACGACCGTATTGCCTGCGTCGTGACCGATGTCGGCGCGACCAAGGTAGGGGATACCCGACGCCGCGCACCAGTGGCGGGCGATCGCTTCCTCGTCCATGCCGAAACCGGGCACGTTGGGCGTAACCGGGTCGCATCGGCCGAGCATGATCCCTGCGCACTGGCGGACGTTGGCGTTCGAGGTGATGTGAAACAGGCTGCGGTCGATCGCGTAGAGCGGCTCATCCACTTCTTCGAGCATCAGGATGCGCCCGCCAAAATCGGGTTCGAGCGGTGTGCCGAGCAGGTTCGACAGCACGATCATGTTAAGGGCGACGCTGCGCTCCAAGCCTGCGGGGGCGCTGGCCATGAGCCAGTCGAGAGTGCGCATGACAGCCGCCTCGCCCCCCACCCGATTGATATCCGCGGGCATGGGCGCATGCGCCGGTCGTCCGATGCCACACGCAAGCAAGCCGGCGAGTACGAACCCGCCATCGCTATAACCGAGGAAGAGCTTGTTGTGCGCCGACTCCTCCATCCGGCCAATGGCGCGCTCTGCGATTCGGTTCGCGCCGTATCCGCCGCGTGCGAACCATATGGCGTCGACGGCAGGGTCGTTGGCCACTCCGACAAGCGCGTCCTCACGCAAGGCGTCGTGCCCCGCAAAATGCCCGTCCGACGCAAAGCATTGCGGGTGAAACGCGATCTCGGGCGCTGCGTCGCCGAACCGATCACGCGCGAGGGCAATCACACGCGAGGGGACGTCATGGCCAAGCGGATTGGACGGTGCGACGACGGCGATCTTCACGGGCCTTGCCCCCCTTCCCGTTAGCCTTGATAGCGAGACCGTGATGAAATCCTATTTCTTTGTCGGCATCGGCGGTTCAGGAATGATGCCGCTCGCCGAAATCGTTGCGGCGCAAGGACACCGTGTCGCAGGGTCAGATCGCTCGCTTGACCAAGGGCGATTGAGCGCGAAGTTCGAAGCGCTAGTCGGCAAGGGGATCGCCCTGTTTCCCCAGGACGGCAGCGGCATTACTTCGCTCGGTCAGATCGTTGTAGCCTCCGCCGCCATTGAACAGACAGTCCCCGACATTGTCCGCGCGACCGAACTGGGATGCGCGCGCATGACTCGCGCCGAATTGCTGGCCGAACTGTTCAACGCGGCCCCCGTCAGCATCGCGGTCGGCGGAACAAGTGGAAAATCGACCGTAACCGGAATGATCGGCTGGATCCTCGACAAGGCGGGCCGCGATCCCACGATCATGAACGGTGCGGTGATGAAGAATTACGGCAGCGGCTCAAGGGTCGGCGCGGGCGATGTCTTTGTCAGCGAAGTTGATGAAAGTGACGGCTCGATCGCACTCTACCGCCCCACTGTTGCGGTGCTCAACAATGTCAGCCTCGATCATAAGAGCATCGAGGAGCTGCGCATGCTGTTTGGCGCGTTCCTCTGCCGCGCAAAGACCGCCGTAACGAGGATTGACGACGAGGAGTGCTATTATCTGCTGACAGGGATTACGTATGAACAGGATGACGGCTGCTTCGAAAGCGAGGTGACCTTCGGGTTCGGGGGCGATCCCACTCTGAGCTTCGACGAGGGTACATTGGTCGAAAGCCCGTCGGGAATTCGTGCAAAAATAAACGACACACGCATCAGGTTCAACCACCCGTTGCAGCGCTGGCTCGCGCAGGATCGCGGCGTTTACGATCTCATCCTTGAAATGCCCGGTCGGCACAATCTGTTCAACGCCCTTGCGGCAATTGCTGCGGCGACCGCTGTCGGCGTGCCCACCGGGCAGGCGGTTGCAGCGCTCGCCACCTTCACCGGCCTCAAGCGTCGCACGGAGACCGTGGGCACCGCAAACGACATCACGGTCATCGACGATTTCGGGCATAATCCCGACAAGATAGCCGCGACGCTCTCGGCGCTCCACGCCTTTCAGGGCCGATTGCTCATCTATTTTCAGCCGCACGGCTTCGGCCCCCTCAAGCAGATGGGCCGCGAGCTTGCGGACAGTTTCATCGCCAATCTTCGGCCGGACGACCGCCTGCTGGTAAGCGACCCCGCCTATTTCGGCGGCACCGTGGATCGTAGCGTCGGTAGCGATACGCTGGTGCAGATGGTCGGCCCCCAGGCCGCACACATCCCAGATCGGGCAGATTGCGGCACGCGCCTTCTCGAACTGGCCCAGCCCGGCGACCGCATCGTCGTGATGGGAGCGCGCGACGATACGTTGTCGCTGTTTGCGCAAAGCCTTCTCGACCGGCTAGGCTGAAGCGCATGGCGAAAAAACTTACTCTGTACATCATGATCGGTCTCGTGCTCGGTATCGTCATCGGCGCGATCATGCACGAAGTCATGTCGCCCGATGCCATCGCGGAGGCGAACAAATATCTGAAGATGATCACAGACATCTTCCTGCGCCTCATCAAAATGATCGTGGCACCGCTGGTGTTTGCAACGCTGGTCGCGGGCATCGTCCATATGGGCGACACCGCGTCGCTCGGCCGGGTCGGCGCAAAAACGATTACGTGGTTCCTCGGCGCAACTTTGGTGTCGCTCACGCTTGGCATGGTGCTCGTCAACTGGCTTCAGCCGGGGGTGAACTCTGGCCTCGACCTCGCGCGGGCCGTCGGCAGTTCGGGGATTGACGCCAAGCATGCCGACATGTTCACGACGATCACCGAAATGGTCCCGAAATCGATCTTTGAGGCGATGGCGAACACGACCATGCTCCAGATCGTCATCTTTTCGGTGTTCTTCGGCGTCGCGCTGACCGCCGTCGGAGAGAAGGGCACTGCGATCGTCAAGGGTATCGACGCGCTTGTCGAGGTCATGCTGGTCGTGACCAACTACGTCATGCGCGTCTCACCGCTTGCGGTCTTTGCTGCGATGACCAAGGCAATCTCGGTAAACGGGCTCGAAGTCCTGCTGACCTTCGGAAAGTTCATCGGCAGCTTCTACCTTGGCCTGGGCATATTGTGGGTATGTCTGCTGACGGCGGGTTTCCTCGTCATCGGGCCTCGCATCGGGCAGCTTATCCGCTACATCCGCGACCCGATCCTGCTCGCCTTTTCGACTGCCTCGTCCGAAGCGGCCTACCCCAGGACATTGGAAGCGCTCGACAAGTTCGGCGTGCCCAATCGCATTTCCAGTTTCGTGCTGCCGCTTGGTTATTCGTTCAACCTTGACGGCTCGATGATGTACATGACCTTCGCGTCGATCTTCATCGCCCAGCTCTACGGCATCAATCTGACCATAGGGCAAGAAGTCACGATGCTCCTGACGCTCATGCTGACGTCGAAGGGCATGGCCGCGGTCCCGCGCGCCTCGCTCGTCGTCATCGCAGGGACCATGGCGCAATTCGGTCTGCCCGAAGCGGGTCTGGTGCTCATCCTTGCGGTGGATCAGTTCCTCGACATGGGGCGCACTGGCACGAACGTCGTCGGCAATGCGGTCGCGACCGCAGTCGTCGCAAAATGGGAAGGTGCGCTAGATGCGCCCGAGCCGCTGGACATCGACACGCAGCATGCCCCGTCGTCACGCACGGGAACCGCGCACCCTGTCGCGCGTGAGGGCGTACCGGGCGGCGTCAGCTAAGAAAGGACCATTGTATGATCGACCGCGTCTTCCGCTCGCACCCGCGCACCGTCGGCGAAACATATTGGGAGCATTTCGGCGTGGCCTCACGCTTCGGCGTCGAAATGCTCGGCGGCGGCGCCAAAGCATTGGTTCACGCGGTCTTTCCAAATCTGTGCGAGAGCAGCGCCAGCGACACGATCCGAAAGCTCCACACGATCATGGTTGAAAAACGCGGAGCAAAACGCGACGCGACGGTCGATATGCTGTCGGTCGAGTGGGTAATCTGAAAGCGATCGGCCTGACTAATTCTGGCTTAGCTCAGCCGAATGTGTTGCATTGCGCGGGATCGCCGGTCTTCAACCCGCGCATCAGCCATTGCTGACGTTGCGCGGCCGACCCGTGCGTGAAGCTTTCCGGAACGACCTGACCCTGCGACGCGCGTTGCAGCGTGTCGTCGCCAATCGCCTGCGCGGCGGTCATCCCTTCCTCAAGGTCGCCCGCTTCCAGCAGATTCCGGTCGTTCGCAGCCCAGACGCCCGCATAGCAATCGGCCTGTAGCTCCATTGCAACCTGAAGTGCGTTGCCTTCGGCGCGGCCCGCACGCGCTTGCGCCGCCTGAACCTTGTCGGCGGTACCGTCCAGCTGCTGAATGTGGTGTCCAACCTCGTGCGCGATGACATAACCGATCGGAAAGTCGCCAGGTGCGTTGAACCGGCTTTTCAATTCGTCAAAAAATTCGGTGTCGAGATAGATGCGCTGGTCTGCGGGGCAATAAAATGGCCCCATCGCCGATTGCGCCGCGCCGCAGCCGGATTGGCCGTTGCGGCTGTAAAACACGAGTGTCGTCGGCGGATATTGCTGACCGGAACGCGCAAAGATCTCGGTCCAGCGGCGCTCGGTCGATCCCAGCACTTTCAGCGATGTCCGCTGGATGTCGGTGAGTTCGCCGGGTGCGACTTGGCTTTGCGGCGCGACCGACTGTCCGCCGCCGCCTGACAGCATCGATCCGATATTGCCCAGGCCGCCGAACAGGAAGAGGGCAATGCCGAGCACAACCACCCCGCCACATCCGAAGCGGCTGAACACGAACGGGACCAGCATGCCGAGCAGACCGAGACCACCACCGCCGCCGAAACCCGCCTGCGACGATCCGGGCGCCTGTACCTGAAAGTTGCTGCTCTCCTGCTCGTCGTCGAGGCGCATTCGCCGTCTCCTGCCCTGTTGCTTCGGTTCTAGCGCAAGGCGACGCCTCGACAAGTCACCCAATGAGTTGCGCGAATCTTAGTTCCAGGAGCGCAGTACATTGATTGGCTTGAACAAAAAACGGGCCCGGACGCTTGCGCATCCGGGCCCGCATCTGGCCGGGGGTCGAGGGGAGCAAACGCCCCGGTGAAACGATCAGGCCTTGGCCTTGGCGTTGCACTTCGTCAGCGCCTCGGCGTCGAGCGTCTGGGTGCCGAAGCTGAAGCTTTCGATCTTGCCGATCTTGCGTGCGGCCTGCGCACAGAGGATCGCGGGCCGAGCCGTTGCGTTTGAGGCGACGCAGCCGTCGGTGCCGCAGCGCCACATGACCCCGTCGACGATCACGTTGCCGCTGGCAACAGCGGTCGTCGGGACAGCGCGATACGAAGGCGACTGGGCGTGCGCGGGCTCTATGGCTGCCCCAAGCGAAAGCGAGAGGGCGGCGGCGGTGATGAACATTCCGATGCGAACCATGGGGAGGGTCCCTTCCTGTTGAGTTGCGAATCACTACCTAGTGTGATAGGTTTCAAGTTGCAACAGAAAACTTATATAGTTCTGGCGTACGGAAAAAAAAGCGATAGGCTGGTGACAGGATGGGAATGCTGAAGGAAGATCTTCGCGAGCTGGCGCACTGTGCGCTGCCGGCTGCGCTGGAAGCGATGGGCGAACGCTGGTCGTTCCTGATACTGCGCGCGGCGTTCAACGGACTCCATCATTTCGAAGAGTTTCAGTCGACGCTGGGGATTGCCCGCAATATCCTTGCGAATCGGTTGGGGCGCCTTGTCGATCACGACATCTTGACCCGCGAGGCGATGGCCGACGACCGGCGCAAGGTCGAATACCGGCTGACGCAAAAGGGCGCCGAACTGCTTCCCGCCATGCTCGCTCTTCGCCAATGGGGCGAGAAGTGGGAGTCGGGGACGCCTTCCACGCCCGTGCTCGTCGACGAACGCGACAAGCAACCGATCCGTCAGATCGGAATATTGTCGCATGACGGGCGCGAGCTTGGATT